>JAADIN010000069.1 GCA_013151315.1 Planctomycetota bacterium
GTAAGGCGCACCAGAATGTGACCGCTCAAGACGCTGCTGGCTGGTTCGCCCACTGCGGGTACCCATCCGCCCAATCGTGAAATGCTCTAGTTCCTTTTGGTTGGTTCAATTGGCAAGTACGCTAACCTGATTCGAGGTACTCTGTTCAACGGTAAAACCTTTGACAGGCAACGAATCTTTATAGAGGGCTTTCACCTCCTAGGAAGCTTACGTTTCGCAGACGCCGAACCCCGGTTTCAAAAGCACACCAGGAATTGCTGCTTCACTTCTAACGGGCAGGTTTTCGCAATCTCCAAACCAACCTGTCTTGGTCCACACTTTTCGACCATCTGAGGCCGCAATTTCCAGGAGAAGAGGCGAGCGAGGGCTAGCCACTCACCCCCTCGTTGGGTACATTCTAATCGCCTAGTTCTAGGCCAACTGCACACCATCGTCATTGATTCACCACTCCACTGGCTTATTTTTCATAGGCGTACGTGACCCCCTATGGCACGAAAAATCCCCGCAAGCGTAAATTCTGGTGGAATATTCCCCATACTTTTACTTCTACTTCTACTTCGACCAAAAAGCGAGAGCGTAACGGAATCGTTTGGGCACATCGAACGCCTGGAAGAGCGGATTGCGCTCACGGTGGCGGAGTCGGAGCCTAATGATGTTTTGTTAAGCGAGCCACTCGGCTCGTCGGTGGTAAGCCATCCGCTGTTAGCCGAGTATGATGGCCGTACTTACTTACGCACGAATCAGAGCCTGAACCTTGCCGACGCTCGTACGTTGGCCACCGAGCTTGGCGGGCAACTCGTTGACATCAACGGTGCGACCATTGGCCGTTGGTTCGACTCGTCGACTTCCAACTCGACGAGACGTGCGGCAGTAATTGAGATCGTTACACCGGGAACGGCCGCAGACGGTGATGGCCTCAATGACGCCAACGATCCATCTCCAACCGACGCCTTCAACGGATTCGACCTGCGGGAAGCAGGTGTTGACGGCCTGTTTGACACGGCTGACGATCAAGTGCAACTGTTGAGCGTTGGCCGTGATGGTTTGGACCTCAACTTCTCAGTACTCGACGGACCACTGCTGCCGGGCAGTTATCGCTTGGACGGTCACACCGACCTTGACCGATGTGGTAGGGAACCCGCTGGACGGGAATGCGGATGGCATCGGTGGCGACGCTTTCGTGCGAACCTTCTCGGTCGATGTTGGCGAAGGATTTACGCTGGAAGGCTTGGGCAACCGTGGCTTCGATACAGCAGCCGAGCTAACACTTGTCGAGGATGGCGCCGGCACGGGGCTATGGCGGACCGAGTTGTACGGACGCGGGTCAATCGATCCCAACACCGCCGAAGACTACTACAAGTTCAGCGGCTAAGCGGCTGGGAAGCAATTTCCTCGGGAGTTTCGACGGTATTGACTTTGACGTCGACCACGCCGATCCTCAAACCCATGCGTTTGTCGACGCCATCGCGAAGGTACTTTAGCTCGTCAGGAGAATATCCTAATGTATAGAGAAACCTCTCTTCTCCCGTCGGCCTTAGATGCAATCGGTTCAACGCCGCTAGTTGAGTTATGCAGGCTCACGAAAGGCCTTGAGGGAAGGATTTTTGCCAAGCTTGATTATTTAAATCCGGGGTTTTCAAAAAAGGACCGAGTGGCTCGTCAAATCATTGAGGATGCTGAAAATAATGGCGACCTTGCTTCGGGTCAAACCGTGGTAGAATTGACCAGCGGCAATACGGGCACCGGTCTGGCTATCGTCTGCGGGATCAAGGGATATCCTTTTGTGGCGGTGATGTCCCAGGGGAATTCCAGTGAGAGGGCCCGCATGATGACCGCCTTAGGCGCTGAGGTGGTTCTTGTTGATCAGCTACCGCATTCCACGCCAGGCCAGGTTTCAGGCGGTGACTTAGAACTTGTGGAGGCCAAAGCCCAGGAACTGGTTAAAAAAAGAAAGGCGTTTCGTGCAGATCAATTTCAATTGAGCGGCAATTTCAGGGCGCACTATCTTTACACAGGACCAGAATTCATTCAACAATCTCAAGGAGTGATTCAGGGGTTTTGTGATTTTGTTGGATCAGGAGGCACTTTTGCAGGATGTGCTGCTGCATTGAAAGAGCACGACGCGTCGATTCAGTGTTTTGTTGTGGAACCACAAGGTGCTGCGGTTCTAGCGGGCAAAGCCGTTACCCAACCAAATCACCGTATTCAGGGTGGCGGGTATTCTACAACGGAACTAAAGTTTTTGAATCCACATCACATGGATGGCTTTATCGAAGTTTCTGATGAAGAGGCTACGACAGTGGCAAGACAACTCGCCCAGCAAGAAGGAATTTTTGCGGGTTTCTCTTCAGGAGCAAATGTTTGCGCAGCCATGAAGCTTCTCGAAGGTTCTTTAAGGGGCAAAGTTATCGCAACGGTGATCAACGATTCCGGATTAAAATATCTTAGTACCGATCTGTGGAACACCTAAAACATGTCTAGTTCATCTACGCCAATTTTAGCCGAGGTACAGCCCGGTTGCCAGTTCGCTAGCGACAATACCTCGGGGATATGCCCGGAGGTTTGGGCTGCGATGAAGCAAGCGAACTCGGGTTTCGCACCCGGCTATGGCGACGATGCCTGGACGCAGCGTGCTACGGATTTGGTACGGGACGTTTTCGAGACCGATTGCGAGGTCTTCTTCACCTTCAACGGCACCGCAGCCAATTCGCTCGCTCTGGCATCCCTTTGCCAGTCGTACCATAGCGTTCTCTGCAGCGATGTCGCTCATATCGAAACGGATGAATGCGGTGGCCCAGAGTTCTTCTCGCATGGAGTCAAGCTACTGGTGGCGGCTGCCAACCAGGGAAAGCTCCTGCCACAATCTGCTCGCGAACTCGTGTTGCGTCGCTCCGATATTCATTACCCCAAGCCACGGGTGATTAGCGTGACTCAAACAACCGAATTGGGCACCGTCTACACGATCGATGAGCTGGCCGCACTCGGAGAAGTTGCTCGACAGCACGAGCTACGTTTGCACATGGATGGCGCTCGGCTGGCAAATGCAATTGCGGCACTGGGTATTTCGGCAAAGGAGGGTACGTGGCAGCAGGGCGTCGAGGTGTTGAGTCTCGGCATGACAAAAAATGGGGCTGCTCTCGGCGATGCGGTCGTCTTTTTCAATCGAGAATTGGCCAAGGAATTTGATTTTCGATGTAAACAGGCCGGGCAGTTGGCTTCGAAAATGCGATTTTTGGCCGCGCCGTTTATCGCTTTGCTCGAAGGCGACGTTTGGCTGCGCAATGCCCAACACGCGAACCGGTGTGCGGAAAAGTTAGCATCCCAGCTTACCGCGATCCCCAATGTGTCTCTCTCAACTCCGTGCCAGGCCAACAGCGTGTTTGTCGACATGCCCAAGGCGTGGCTGGAGCAACTCCGTCGGCAAGGCTGGCTCTTGTACACTTTCATCGGCAACAATTGCGTTCGGTTGATGTGCTCGTGGAAAACGACCGATGACGAAATTAACGCATTGGTCACCTGTGTGCAAGCGATTGCCAATGCAGACCCAAGTTGCCATAGCGAAGAGTAGCAGCGCAAGTTCACAAGAGACGTAGCGTTAGTTTCCCTCGCAGAGCACGATAGCAGTCGGGCAGATCAAAGTGGGCCAAACCATTTGGGAGCAACGTAGAGAGTGGCCAATCGTAGTATTCCGACTCAGCAATGTCTTGGTAGGAAGTCAGCGCCTCTCGCAACGTGACCTGGGTTGTTAACTCGCTAAAAAGGGCCGCAAATGTTGCTGGCAATGTTCCCCAGCCTTTGGCGATCAAATGCACGTCAGTATGTCCAAAACTTTTCAGCCAATCGAGCACGCGCAGCACATCCCACGTTTTCTGACCCACGTAGGGATGGTCGAGCATCAGACTGTGGGCGGCGTAAAAATAGTCGCTACCGTAGAAGGACTCAAATGAAGAATCTTCGCATGTATC
This sequence comes from Planctomycetota bacterium, assembly GCA_013151315.1. Classification (GTDB taxonomy): domain Bacteria; phylum Planctomycetota; class Planctomycetia; order Pirellulales; family Lacipirellulaceae; genus Bythopirellula. The sequence continues at coordinate 3,966 of JAADIN010000069.1, forward strand.
CGCCTTCGACTCGCCGATTCCCCGTATGTCGCAGGCAAAGCAGGGCATGTCAGGGCTGGCTTCGTCTGGACTGGCTTCGATCAATTCGCGCAACCACTCGTCTGAGCGAAGTTCCTGGTCGGCCGAATGATGAGAAACATAAAGAATCGCCTTTTTCCCTGCACGGGGCGGCCGAGAAAAGCGTCGCTGATTAGCAAGCCGATAAACTAGCGCCCAAATGTCCGGCTCGGTCTGGACGGCATAGGTAACGGCATGAGGCCTCGGGTAGTTTCGATTGGAAAAATTGCGGAGGATCTGATACGGCGGCGTCTTTTCGGTCGGCGGCAATAGCTGAAGCACTTCGCGCACCAAGGGAAGCAAGTTGTCGGGTTCAACGGTGCCACGGGCGTTTGCCAACAGCTGTGATTTTTCTTGGGTAAAGTCGAAGACGGTACGCGGATTGAGTTCAGAAATCTGCCCGCCCGACGTACACCAAAGCGTTTTCTCCTCCTCCAACTTTAATTCGGGTTCGGTCTGCACATCGGAGACGCCCGTTGCCCGATTGAACCATCCGTACATTGCTTCACGGTTTTCTTGTGAGAAACCATGGGTGGTTGGGCCCACAAACATCGCGATATTTTCCTTGGCACCGAGCAACGTGTACAGCCGTTTCAGCCGCTGGTAGGCCTCCTCTGTGCCACGGACATCGAAGAAATCTTGTTCCTTCGCAAGAAGGATGACCGGTTTGGGGGCCATCGCGGCGATGAAGTCTTCATGGTCGAGCCCGAGGGCCAAGGCTTTGGGGGGGCACTGCTCTGAGTCGGCGGGCAGCTCGTTCTCCATGTTGCGACCAAAGGTCGTGACAAAGCAAGAGGGAGCAGCCATGGTCCATCGAGGGTCGAGCGCTGCGAGCCAAGTGGTCATGGTCCCGCCGCCCGAGTTGCCCGTCACGCCGACGTGGTTTGGATCGACTTCGTCGCGCGAAAGCAAGTAGTCCAACGCTCGAATCCCATCCCATGCCCGCCACATCCCAAAAAATTCGCCAACGAGCAATTGCTGATTACCGATATGATTATGCTGGTGTACGGGGCCACGAAACTTGTCGGCTCCGTCTTCGTCTACATATTGCAACCGCTCACCCTGGCCGATGGGATCGTAAATCAAGCAGACGTATCCTAAGCGTGCGAGACCTTGAGCGAACGATTGATACGACTTGTCCGCCTTGCCACTTGGTGAATGGCCACAAGTGCCCACGACTCCAGGCAATGGCAGAGTCCGCCCGGCAGGAACGTAAAGGTTAGCCGTCACGGGAAAGTTGGGCCTACTTTCAAAGATCACTTTTTCGATGCGGTAGGTATCGCGCTCGACGATACCGGTGACGCGCGACTTCAGCGGCGTTCGCTCTGGTTCGGGGCCGAAGCACTGGCGAATTTTCTTCCGCACCGACTGGACGTAAGCCTCAGCATCAGCTTGGGTCTGGAGAGCCGATTTTTCCTGCAAGCTGTCATGATGCAATTTGCGCACCCGCGCGACGAAATGGTTATGCACCATGCGAGGAAAGCGATTGAGTGGCTCCAGTCTGTCGGCACCCTGTGCCCCTTGCCCAAAGACCTGCTGCCATGAAAGCAAAGGAGCCAACGGCAAACCAATCGCGGTTTGGCCAACAACATGCAGCCAACGACGGCGGGACAAGCTTGAAGAAATCGGGGGCTGTTGCGTTGGCAGTGGCTTCATGCGGCACTCGAAGATCCTTTTTTAGACTAAACGACGACAATCGGTCCGGCAAGCCTAAGGCTCTACGCGATCAACGCCTCGACGACGTGCGACTCGCGCGTAATGTTCGTTAACCGCGTGTCCGCGCCTTGGTACGGGTGGGTGAGCTTGAGATGATTGATACCGAACTGGTGCAACATCGTGGCTTGCAAATCGTTGATGTGGACCGGGTCGCGGACCGGGTTCCAGCCGATCGCGTCGGTCTCGCCGTGGGTATATCCACCGCGTACTCCACCGCCTGCCATGAAGAGCGAAAAGGCGTTTGGATGATGATCGCGACCGGTCACGCCCGGATTGCCGACGCGGTTTTCTCCCAGTGGCGTCCGGCCAAATTCGCCGCCGCAAACGACCAATGTTTCGTCGAGCAGCCCTCGTTGCTTCAAGTCTTGGATCAAAGCGGCGATCGGCTGGTCGACCATCTCGGCGTTGTATTTGAGCTCCACATCCAATTTGTGATGGTGATCCCAGGAGGCAAAGATGATGTTGATGAACCGTACGCCACTTTCGACCATGCGTCTGGCAAGAAGGCAATTGGTCGCAAACGATTGGAATTGGTTGCCGCTGCCAACATTTCCCGGACGCACTTTTGGCTCGGGACGACGGACACCGTAGTCTTCGAGCGTTTGTTTTGTCTCGCTCGAAAGGTCGGTCAATTCCGGAGCTTCGGCCTGCATGCGAAACGCCAATTCATAGTTGGCAATGCGGCTGGCCAATCTCGGGATCATGCACCTGTTCGTAGCGCCGCTGGTTGATCTCACGAAGGAGGTCGAGCCCCTTGCGTTGCAAGGAGTTTGGCAAGCCGGGTGGATTCTCCAAATCGAGAATCGGCGGCCCCTGGTTGCGCAACAACACCCCGCCATGGACCGAGGGCAAGTAGCCGTTGTTCCATAGCGTCGCGCCACCGCTCGAGCCACGGCCCGAAGTCAGCACAACGTAACTCGGCAAGTTTTGATTCTCAGTCCCCAGCCCATACGAGAGCCAGGATCCCATCGTCGGCAGGCCAAACCGTGCCTGGCCACATTGCATCAGCAACTGGCCCGGGTGGTGATTGAACTGATCGGTCTGCATGGTGTTGATCATGCAGAGATCATCGGCGCAGTTTGCGATGTGGGGCACCAGATCCGAAAACCACATGCCGCTTTGGCCATGCTGGGTGAACTTGCG
>JAADIN010000147.1 GCA_013151315.1 Planctomycetota bacterium
GCCGTTTTGGTTCCTCCGGCTAAAGTGTGCGCAACGACCCATACACAAGGCCATCGTGGGGCGACGTTCCCGACTTGATGACGCAGTTGGTCCAGTGGCTAAATCTCCAGTCCGACATTCATCCAATTCTGGTCGTCGATTTTTGCCTCCGTCTGTTTCGAGAGCAAAGGGGAATCGATCCCCTCGATTGGGTTTTTGTCCCATTCGTCGAGGTCCCATCTTTTGGGTCAAAATCCGGGGTTTTTATCCGGTGTCTATGAGCAGATAATCGAGGAATGCAGGGTTTGTGGCTAATCTTTTAAATGTCGCAGATTGGTGGCCAATTGCGAACGAAAACTGGCGGTTTATCCTTCGCGTTTTTTGGGTGTGCGAAGCAAGCGGGGATACGCGGACAGGTCCAGTTTACCTTCAAAATTTCCTAAACTGGACCTACTCCGGTTTCCTCTCCAGAATCTACGTCCGTTTGATGCAACGCGGCAAAACTTTCATCGGCTTGAGCGCAACAGCCGCAGGCCGTTGAAAATTACCAGTAGCGAAGCGCCCATGTCGGCGGCAATGGCGGCCCAAAGCGAAGCGAAACCGGCAAAGGTGAGAACCACGAAGAGGGCTTTTACGGCTAACGAAAAGAGGATGTTTTGACGGATGATTGTCAACGTGCGTCGCGAGTGCTCGATAAGCCAGGGGAGTTTGGAGAGGTCGTCGGCCATCAGGGCGATGTCGGCCGTTTCGATCGCCGCGTCGCTACCGGCTGCGCCCATCGCTATGCCGAGCGTTGCCCGAGCGAGTGCCGGTGCGTCGTTGACGCCGTCGCCGACCATCGCCACTTGTCCGTATTTTTCGACAAGCGACTCGACGGCAGTGACTTTGTCGGCGGGAAGCAGCTCGGCATGCACTTCATCGATGCCAACTTCGCCAGCGATTACGTCTGCAGTCCCTTGATTGTCGCCCGTAAGCATCACGAGATGCTCGATTCCCGCATTGCGCAATTGTAAAAGCGTCTCGGCAGCCGTTGGGCGCAGGGTATCGGCCAAGGTGATGAAGCCGCAAACGTGCTTGTCATTGCCAACCACGACCACGGTGCGGCCCGCTTGTTGCATTGCTTCGAGTTGCTCGTGGACCTCTGGAGTCTCCTGTTTTCGCTCTTCGAGATAGCGGTGCGAGCCGAGCCAGTAGGGCTTGCCCTCGATGCGACCCCTGGCCCCTTTTCCTTGGATAATCTCAAACTCGTCGGCAGCAGGAATGTTTATGTCGCGCACGTTGGCTTCGGCGACGATAGCCCGCGCCAGCGGGTGATTGCTTTGCGATTCGAGTGCAGCGGCCCGCTCGAGCAGTTCCGTTTCACTGTGGCCGCTCAGCGGCACCACGTCGACCACTGCCGGTTTGCCTTCGGTGAGCGTGCCCGTCTTGTCCATCGCGATGGCCTTTAGGTGTGCCGGCGCTTCGACAAATACGCCCCCCTTGATGAGTACGCCATTTTTCGCCGCCGAGGCCAACGAGGCGACCACGCTCACCGGCGTCGAGATCACCAGCGCACACGGACAAGCGATTACTAACAAAACCAAGGCGTTGTACAAAGCGTCAGCCCAAGCAACGCCAAACCCTAGCGGCTGGATGAGCAAAATTGCCACGGCAATTGCCATTACCACCGGCGTATAAATTCTTGCAAATTTTTCGACCCATTTTTCTGAGGGTGCCCGGCGAGATTGGGCTTGGCCGACCATGCGAATGATACTCGCCAAGGTCGAATCCTCGGCTCGTTTTGTGCATTCGATTTCCAGCGAGCCATCGCCGTTGATTGTCCCGGCAAAGACTTCTGAGCCTACGACTTTTTCGACAGGCACACTTTCTCCGGTGATCGGCGCTTGGTTTACGTCGCTTTCGCCACTCGCCACCTGGCCATCGAGCGGAATTTTTTCGCCCGGACGAACAACGAAAATGGTGCCAACGGCAACCTGCTTGGGCGGTACTTCCTTTTCGACGCCGTTGGCATCGCGTATACGAGCCGAAGGGGGTGCAAGCTCCATCAAGGCAGCAATTGCCCGTCGCGCGCGACCCACGCTCCACGATTCCAAGAGCAGCGACACCGAAAAAAGAAAAGCAACCGTCGCTGCTTCAAACCATTCGCCAATCGCGGCAGCCCCCACGACAGCAACGGTCATCAGCAGATTGATATCGGGCCGCAAACTGGTTGCCGCACGCCACGCTTTCGGAAAGACTTGCCAGACGCCGGTAGCGATTCCAACGAGGTAAAGGAAAATAGCTAGGGGCGGTACGCTTTCCGCCACGCCCATTCCTTCCGAACCCAGCGCGCCAGAAATGCCGCCGGCGATCTTTGTGTGATAAAGGAAGCCGAGCAAGCCAAACAGACCGCTGATCGCGGTCAATACGCTACGCCCATGTTGCTGCCAGAAGCCGACATCTTTTTGCAAGCCGGCATCCTCTTGCCAAACTTCGGCCCGCATTCCCGTGCGCGCAACTGCTTCGATTACTTCCTCAGCAGAGATGGTTCCCGCTTCGACCAAGAGCTTAGCGTTGAGAATGTCGAACGCGAGTTGATCTTCGCCGCCGGCCAAGGGGCCTAATGCGTGTTTAAGCGTCGCGACTTCTTCAGCACAGTCCATGCCGTGGATTTTGAAGACAAGTGGATTTGCTTCGGTATTCATCACCAAGAACCAAAAGGGGAAATGGAAAAATTGGTAACACCTCAGTCACCTGAAGTGTTACCTTTTGATAGCTTCCTGAACAAGCCACCTAGTGCTTTGTTATGTGTCAAAGCAAGGCCTTACGGCCCACAACTGGGACAGCCTCCTGAGCCGCCACGTTGACCCGTTGACCGACAACCGATTGCAGAAAAACAGATCAGGGTGGCTACCAACAATACCAAAATACTGGTCCTTGACATTTTTTATCCTCCATGAAATGAGTCGTCTGGCTTGTGCCGCTTCGATGCGGCTGAGACCTTGCAGACGCAACCAACTACAGATGCTGAATGGGGTTTATGCTACGGTTCGATGTTGCCTCTCCTTGGGCTTTCCTCTGGACTTCTCTCTGGCAAATCGGCAGGCAGGTACAATCTTTGGAGACAATCGATTCTGGAGGAGGTCGAGTAGTCGGTGAATCACTCCGCCGTAAACAATCACGTCGTCGCCCACCATGCTTAGCCACCTGTCGAGTGCGCTTGGCGGTTCGGGTGAATAAATCCACACAGGGCGACTGACATCGATCGTCCGCAGCTTGGCAGAGGTAAGCCACGTGTTTTCGTCAGGCTGCGAGCCATGAAGAAGCACGAGGTCAGGTCTTTTGCTAACAAGCTTGCCTGCTAGTTCGGACGAGTTTTCGGCTCGATAGGTAATCAAACCGAAATTTTCTAGCAGACAGGCGATCGGGGCATACACCTCGTCACGGAAATCCACAATGACTACAGAACGGAGTCTTTTGACGGGTTGAGTTGGCTGGAGGCTTGGGGAATTGCAAGCTCGGCTCTGGCGTAAGTGACGAAGGCTTTCGATGGGTTCCTCGAAACCTTGTAAAACACAGCAATTTGCACGCATGACGAACTCCTCTTGAGATTGAATTTGAAACGGGGGGGCGATGCCCTCGAGGATTGTGAGGTAAGCGGTCACAAAAATCGTGTCAAGCACCGTGCAAAGCAAGGAAGCGAGTGATGGCGTGACCATAGTTGCGGGGCCAACCATGGTAGAGCCAAACAGAAGCATCGCTCTTGAGCAATCGGATTTTGGCAGTCAGCAGCCAGCCACTTTGGCCAGGCAGATCCGTATTGGCCACAACCAACTGGGGCTTGTATTTGCCGAACAACCTCATCGCCTCAATTGCCGCCTTGGCACGAATAACGCGAATTCCCAATTTGGTCAAATCGGTCGCTATCCGCGTGAAAACCTCGTCCCGATATTCAACCAACAGCACTGTTGGCTGCGGCTTTTGCTCCCCCTCGGCCTCTTGGGGCAAGGGACTGAGAGTAGCTTTCGGACAGGTTTTGTCGTCTCCCGCTGACCTTCGTGGAAATCGCTGATGATCGCAGTGCTCCGAATCGGGCAAGTCGGTACGGCTCGTATCAAGCAACAACTGTTCTGCCCGTTCTAGCGGGTCGGTTTCTTCCCAATTCGAGGTGGCCAACGAGCCCTCTGCTGTTTCGTACACGGTAAATTCACCACAGCAGTGACCACATGCGATCTCCTGGCTGACCAAGGGTGATGATATTTCCAAGGGCCGACCGCAAATCGGGCAATCCACAACGACATGAGAGCTTGGTAGAGTCAACATGATTATCTCCTTCCTAGCGATCCGCTCGCGCGGCGCAGGAAAAAACCAATACGGTATGAAGGGACGCTAGAATCTCGTGCTTCGACCGTTTTTAGTCAGAGCAAAGCACGCAAAATTCAGCACGTCGGAAAATTGCAGAATGACTCGCGATTTCTCGCCACGAGTCCGCATGGAAGGAGCGTATTAGAGTAGAAATCGGCAGAGCCGAGCACAGAGTTCCCTACCACTTACCGAGCTGGTGACAACGGAGCTCGCTGGGGAGTTCTGTGTTGCGATCTCGTGAGCAACGAAAGAGATGCTCTGGATCGTGGTCGCAGAGAGATCGATTTCCGAAGACGAATCGGCAGAGAGAGCAAATGCACTTGGAGTCGCACTATCGCAGCAGCCGCCCGGACATTGGCATGGCGCAGATTGCGAATCGGGAGAATTCTTGCCACAGTAACTTGCTTCGCCCGGCGAGCAACAGGAAGAGCAGCACCCGGTCAAGGAGTTCTGACTCACACCCGCCCGGCAGCAGCAGGGAGCCGCATGGGTCTGCTGGACCAGTAGCAATAGGATTGCTAGCAGTGCCAGGAATTTCGGAATGTGTGAAATGAACCGATTCATGTTTCTCTTGCCAACCAAGGGGCAAATTGGAATGCGGCGCTCGACCGTTCTTTTTACGTTATCGGCCACACGGAGCAAAGCAATCAATAAAATCGTGACGCGATTTATCTAACTACGTATATGGCCCGCAAGAAGTTGCTCGTCAAGACGAATTTTTGTGGAATGAAGCGGTTTGCTACCCTTCATAGGTAAGATACTAAGTACCGAATTGGGGGGCTTAGGTGAGCATTCCATTTAGCCTTTGACGCCTTTTTCTCGCCCTTTTGTAACCCGCTGCGTAAGCGAGGGATATCAAGCGATTTTCCCTGCTTACGCAGCGGGTTATGAAAAGTTCGCAACTTCAAAAGGTGGCCGATTTTCAACGGTAGAGTTGCGTTTCGACTTCGGCGATACGCTGGCATAAGCGCTGCTCGATTTCGGCCGTTGGGGCCGAAGCGAAGAGGGTAAGCACAGGTCGGCCACTGGGAATTCTGCTTCCTAGCTCAGGAATATCGGCAAGCCGGCTATCGAGTCCGTAGCCTGCTTGCGTCATCGCCCAGGTGAAAAAAACGGCGTTGATCACGACTTCTTGTTTCGCGTAGAGGATCGCCTTGCCGTGCGATGGGTCTGCCGGATTTTCTTTTTTCTCGCAATCAAGCCCCCTTTCGGTACACAGGGTTCCCTGGCACGCGGCCACGTGGGCTTCGATGGCTGAGACGCCGGAGTTTCTTTCGATCACTTCGACCGAGGCGGTATAGCGAGGATTGATCTCGACGATCCAGGCGCGCTGGGAATCGAGCACGAGGTCGACTCCGACGAGGCCGCGCAACTGAAACTGATTGGCCAACACGTGCGCGAGCGATTTGATTTGCTCTTGGATCGCCGGCGGAATCGTTTGGCCAATCGCGTAAGAACCGGCGTACTGGAATTTCGCGGCCCTTGCCGCTGAAGCGCCCACCCATTGGGCGGTCATGCCCAGGGTCGTTGTCCAAACATCGCCTAGAGAAAAAATGACCGAAGCATGCTGGCCTTCGATTCGTTTTTGAAACCAAGCCTCGCTTGCAGCGGCACGCCGCCGCGAGTCTTCGTCGGCAAGTTCCCACACGCCACTGCCGCTGCTTGCTTGATAGGTTTTGCAAAGCCACGAGCCGTCGGTCGGTAACCGTGCGCAAGACGTTCGCGTTTCAGGAAAGTGCAAACCGTTTTTTCTGAGTACGGCTTGCAGCGCTAACGGATCGCGGCAGCGGCGCAGCGACTCGCCCGAATTGCCCAGCAGCGGTCGAATCGTCGCAAGCTGGTCGATGAGGTCAGGATAATTTTCGAGTGCTCCGGTGTAGAGCCAAGCATCGACATCGGTCGCGGCCAGCCAGTCAGCGAGGGCTTCGGGATAGGGCGAGATTTTTGTCGTGGGGCAATGCGGTGCCAGGTCGGCGTCGGCAAACAGGTCGGCGTCGGGGCAGATCGGCCGGTTCGCAGGATAGAAAACGCCGCTGCCCGAGCGCTGGCACCCACGACGGCGATTGAATTTGGAATTTGGATGGTCTCGGTTTTCGTCATTTATTCGGAGTCCGTCGGGGCCGACGGCGCTAATGGATGCGGTTTGGTGAGTTTCGGGTTATACTGGGATTCCCGCCTCTTGCCTTCCCTCCACCGGCTTTTGCTCACCATGCTCGACCGCGTGCTGCTTTTTCTGCTTGCTGGGGTTACGGCGACCGCCCATGGCGAACCGCTCGAACCGCGGCCCGTGTTGCGAGATGCCTTTGCGCCGTTGGTCGAAACTTATTGTATCGACTGCCACAGTGGAGGCGAAGCGGAGGCGGGGTTTTCTTTTGACGAGATGCTCGAATCGGCTGAGGTGAATCGGCATCGCAAGGGCTGGCAAAAAGTACTCAAGCTGCTTCGTTCAAAAAAAATGCCGCCGGAAGATTCCGACGCGCCGCCGGACGCCGAGCGCGAGGTCGCCATCGCGTGGCTCGATGCCGAGCTGAAATATTTTGATTGCGACGGGCCGCAGAAGCCGGGGCATGTGACTTTGCGTCGGCTCAATCGGACGGAGTACCGCAATACGATCTCCGATTTGGTGGGCGTCGATTTTGATCCTCGTGAAACCTTTCCCCGCGATACGCTCGGCTATGGTTTTGACAACATCGGTGAGGTGCTTTCGCTTTCGCCGCTGCTGGTAGAAAAATATCTCGATGCGGCCGAAAAAATTGCGGCGAGGGCGATCGTTGCTCCCGAATCGATTGTCG
>JAADIN010000272.1 GCA_013151315.1 Planctomycetota bacterium
TCGACGGCCACGTCGGAACCTCCCTTTAGTCATCGCCCAACGAACAAGGACCGCTTGGCAGCGGCCGCTAACAAAGAACCATGAAAAACACCCGCGATACGCAGACGATTTTTGAACTTTCACACCCCGGACGACGAGCGGCGCGATTGCCCGCTTGCGATGTGCCCGAGCGTGACCTCGCCGAGCTGCTGCCGGCCGAAGCAATCGCCGAGTCCCCCCCTGCCCTGCCCGAGCTCTCCGAACCGGCCGTCGTGCGGCATTTTGTGAATCTCTCAACCCAAAATATGTCGGTCGACACGCATTTCTACCCCTTGGGTTCTTGTACAATGAAGTACAACCCCAAGCGGAACGAACGGGCGGCCGCGATGCCCGGATTTGCTGATCTGCATCCCTACCAACCGGCCGAGACGCTGCAAGGCAAGGGATGTTGCAGATGCTTTACGAAATGCAGCAATATTTGCAGGAGATTTCTGGCCTTGATGCTTGCTCGCTCCAACCGGCGGCCGGTGCCCATGGCGAGCTGGCGGCGCTGCTCGTGGCAGCCGCCTACTTCCGCGACCTTGGCCAGGATCGCACCAAAGTGCTTGTTCCCGACAACGCCCACGGCACCAACCCGGCAAGCGCCGCGATGGGCGGCTTTGAAGCGGTCACCATCAAAACGACCTCCGACGGATTCGTCGACATGGACGATCTGGCCGCGAAGCTCGATGATCACGTGGCCGTGCTGATGATTACCAATCCGAGTACGCTCGGCCTGTTTGAGCCCAACATGCGTGCCGTGGCCGAGCGGGTCCACGCCCAGGGCGGGCTGATCTACCTGGACGGTGCGAACATGAACGCGATCCTCGGCATTTGTCGTCCCGGTGATTTTGGCGCCGACATGCAGCACTACAATCCGCACAAAACTTTCAGCGGCCCGCACGGCGGCGGCGGACCTGGCGCGGGGCCGATCTGTGTCACTGAAAAACTGGCCCCGTATCTTCCGGCTCCCGTGGTGCGGAAAGATGCCGACCGTTACTCCCTCGACTTCGATCGACCCAAATCGATCGGCCGCGTCCGTGCATTTTTTGCGAATGTCGGCGTCTTGCTGCGGGCCTATGCTTACATTCGCACACACGGTCCCGACGGGCTGCGGCGCGTTTCAGAACATGCGGTGCTCAATGCTAACTACTTGCTCAGCCGGGTAAAGCATATCCTTCCTGTCCCACAAGGTAATCGGTGCATGCACGAATTTGTTGCCTCGGCGAGCGACCTCAAACACAAGAAAAACGTCTCGGCAATGGACTTGGCCAAACGGCTGCTCGACTTCGGCTACCATGCCCCAACGGTCTATTTCCCGCTCACCGTGCCCGAAGCGATGATGATCGAGCCGACCGAGACCGAGAGTAAAGAAACGCTCGACGCCTTTGCCGAGACGCTCTTTCGCGTTACCGAAGAAGATGCCGACCTGCTGCACAACGCGCCGCATACAACTGCCGTGAGCCGGCCCGACGAGGTACGCGCCGCTCGCCAGCCTGTGCTGAGTGAAGAATAGGAAAAATTTGTCAATAGTTATTTATCAATCGTCATTGGTCATTGAAAGATGCGAAACGGATAAATGGCCATTGAGAAATGATAAATAACTAATGACCAATGAACTCCTATCCAACACATCTTGCCGACTGATTATTGATCCGCCTGCCGAAGGCGCTTGGAATATGGCGGTCGACGAAGCGCTGCTCGACGCGGCGGCGGAGACCGACACTCCCACACTACGGTTCTATCAGTGGCTGCGGCCTACGTTGTCGCTGGGCTATTTCCAGCAGTATGCCGATCGCGAAAAACATCGGCCAAGCCTTGAAGCGGATGTCGTAAGACGCTTGAGCGGCGGCGGCGCGATTTTGCACGATCGAGAAGTGACCTACAGCCTGATACTTCCCGCCACGCATCCGCTGGCCCACGATACCGATCAACTCTACCGGGCCGTACACGAAGCTTTCCTTCAATTCCTCAGTCGTATTCTCCCCATACAAAAATCTCCCTGGCGATTGGCGAGGTGCGAGAAACCGTCCTCCGACAAGCCAAGCTCTGAACCCTTTCTTTGCTTCGAGCGAAGATCTCCCGGAGACGTTCTTTTGCAGCCGGCCAGAAGAACCGACACCTCGGTCGACTACAAGATTGTTGGCAGTGCCCAGCGACGTCGACGAGGTGCCGTCATGCAGCATGGCAGCCTGCTACTGAATCATTCGTTGCTTGCACCCAAAATTCTCGGCCTCAACGAAGTCCTCGATACCGAACTCGACGCAGAAGAAATTCTTGAAATTCTCCCTGCCGAATTCGGGCTTCAACTGGGGATGGATCTGCAGCAAAGCTCCTCGACTGCGTGGCATAAGACGGCCCAAGGGCTCGTTGAAAGCCGTTATGCTAGCAATCGCTGGTCCATGCGTCGCTAACGGTCGGGCACATGCCGAGCCGATGAAAGGGGCAGTGAGTCCGCCAGAGCTGCCACCCCCTACAGGAGGGGTTTGCGGTCATGGCCCGAAGGATAGAATTCCTGCGGAAAGGCCGGGGATTGCTACCCATTGGCTTACTCGCGTGATATCGTAGACTTTTGTCGCGTTGCACCCGATTGCCGAGCTAGCCGTGCTAGACTGGTCAATCGGGGCAAACTTTGCTGACGACCCTGTGGGGGGGCTTGTTGCTGCGACGGGCTTTTGGGCCAACTCTCGTTGTGACGAACTATATGGATGTAATTCTCAAAGTACTCGATGGTGCCAAGGTGGGTGCCAAAGTCGCCGTCAAGAAAGACCGGTTCTTGATCGGTCGTAGCTCGAAATGTCACCTTTGCGCCGGCAGCACGGCAGTCAGTCGGAAGCACTGCGCCATCTCGCGCGACGGCACCAAGGTTTCGATCAAAGATCTCGGAAGCCGAAACGGCACGCTAGTTAACGATGAAAAAATCGCAGGGGAAGTTGGACTTTCCTCAGGCGACGAAATTACGGTCGGACCGCTCCGCTTTCTGCTGACCATCACGCCCGGCATCAATAACGAAAAACGGCCTCAGGTAAAATCAGTAGCCGACGCGGTCGAACGGACGGTCGAAAGTGGCGATTTGGATATTGAGGATGACGACATTTCGCGTTGGCTAATTGACGAGCCGAAGCAGCCTTCGCAGGCGGCGACGGAAACACAAACCCTCAGCATGGATGAGACCAATGCCATCCATGCCAAGCTGGCTTCAGGTGAAGAGCTGGGCGAACCATCCAACCTCCTTACGCCAGAGCCGGTTAGCGCCGACGAAGAGATTTCCGACAGCGAGGCAAAAAGCAAAAAGAAGCCCGGCAAGCTTCCTCCTGTAGCCACAGGCCCCTCGACCAAGGATAGTCGAGACGCCGCAGCCGCAGCGCTTCGCAATTGGAATCGCCGGAGCTAACGGTGTCGGCCACAGCATCCTCCAGCAGAAAACTCTAGACCGTCCAGCCGTTCACCCCAGCGGCTTCGAGTTCCTCGGTCGAATCCAGCTCGCTTTTAGCACTCTCTGGCTCAGCAGACTCGACACTCTCGGTCCGTAGCGTGGCGAGTTCGGCAGGCGCGAGGCGAACGTAACCTAGGTCGCGAATCACTTCCAGCACTTCGCTACACGTGGGAAACATTCGGCCACTGGTGCGTTTGTACTCATCCATCGCGTTCATGAATTCGACTTCGTCGACGCTGTAATCTCGCTCGCACGTCGTGGGATCGATTTGGCGACGACGTTGAACCTTTTGGCGTCGTTCGGGGCTGACCGCTTCGATGGTTTCTTCGTTGGTTTCTTCGTCTCGTCGGTCGGTTTGACGACGGCGATCGATCGTGACTTCCTTCTCCGCAGCCGAATCCTTCTTCTTAGCCGTTGTGGCTCGAGCTGATTTCTTGGTCGATTTCTTCTTGATGGTCTTGCTTGCTGGCATGGGGAGTGCTCCTGCAGGTGGGCTCGGTGGGGGTGGGCAAGTTCGCTTGGCGGGAAATAACCTCTGATGCTAGCAAGGATCGGAATACCACCTGCGTAAAATAGAGGGGCGAGTAAAAATAACCGGTTTGCGTAAATTTTCCGGTTGATGCGGATATCCCGGTTTAGCCAAACTTTTCGGCTAGAGGGCCCAAACAAGGCCGACGAGCCGCCATCCGGGTTGCGTCCCCAAGCGGCAATTGCTAGTTTTCCCGCCTCATTTTGCCTTCCTCCTCAACGGGCTGCTCCAGCATGATTTCTGCTAAGACCTTCTCCGCCGGCCTGCTCTCCGCTTGCCTCTTCCTACTTGGCGGCTGCAGCAACTTCACCAACCAAGCACTGAATTCCAATGGGGTGCGTCTTTACCAGAACGGCAACTACGTTCAGGCGGCCGAGCAGTTTCAAAAGGCCATCGCGAGCAACCCCAAAAATGCCGACGGCTACTACAACCTCGCCTCGGCCATGCACAAAAATGGCAAACTCTACAACCGACAAGAAGACCTACTGCAAGCCGAACAGTTGTACAACCAATGTTTGGAATACGACCCCGACCACGCAGAATGTTACCGCGGCTTGGCCGTGTTGCTCACCGAAACCCAGCGGCAAGATGCCTCGTTTCGGTTACTCGAAGGTTGGGCGTCGCGAAGTCCAGCGATCGCCGAGCCGCGCATCGAGTTAGCGCGACTCCTGGAAGAGACCAACAACTTGCCGCAAGCATCCGCTCGATTGGTCGAAGCCCTGGCCATCGATCCGAACAACAGTCGGGCCCTCACTGCGTTAGGCCGATTGCGTGAGCTCTCTGGCGACACGCAACAAGCGCTTTCCAACTACCAGCGCTCGCTCTCTATCAACCGATTCCAGCCCAACATCTCTGCTCGGATTGCTTCGCTGCAAGCCGCGACGTCCGTTTCGGCGCCGGGCATGACTCCGCCCAACGGGACACGAACGGTTCAGCAGTGGCAGCCGAATGTTCGCTATTAGCGGGCGTTTCGGACCGCGTGGCGGTCCGTCTTTTCACTTACTTGCGATTCTTGACAAAAAAATCTCTTCCAACTGTTCGCATGCTTTTGTCAGCGCCGATTCTGCATCAAGCTGCGTCGCCCAACGGTGGCAGTTTTCTTTGGTCGTGTCCGACGCCAACAATTTTCCGAGCGACTGCGCAAGCCGCGGGCCGTGGAATTTATTGCGGCGGATAAAATGGGCGACGCCTAGCCGCTTTAGCCGCGTTGCATTGTCCAATTGGTCGTAGGCCATCGGCATGACGACTTGAGGCAGCCCTGCCGCCAAGCCTTGGGCACTCGTGCCGATGCCGCCATGATGGACCAATGCCGCCGCTCGCGGCAACAGTTGACTAAACGGCACAAACGAAAAATGCTTTATGTCGCTGGGAAGATTTTTGGGCAGTTGGTCGGGATATTTTGTGAGCAGAATTCCCCGCCGCTTGAGTCGCTGGCAAGCTTCGACAGCCGCTGCGAAAAAACCCTCGCCCTCGGTCATTGCCGAACCGGGAATAAAAACGATCGGCGGCTCGCCCGCGTCTAAAAATTGCAACACGTCGTCAGGCATCGCCATGGTTTCGGATTGATCCCAAAGCGGAAAACCCGCGAGACGTGTGTTCGCCGGCCAGTCGGGCTGCGGGGCGGCAAACCACTCGGGAAACAAACCGAGCACCAACTGGGGCGAAAAATACCACTCCCGCATGATGCCGCTCACGGGCGACAATCCTTGTTTTTTGCGCAGCTGGTTCAGCTCGGGTGCCATCAGTCGATCGATATACATGTCCGCTAGCCCATACTGGGCCCGACGAAACCAGCGAGGCAGCCAATCGGCCATCGCCATGCCAAACATCTGTGGCGACTCATGAAAGCTGCGCAGCCCGACGGGCGCGAGATGGATGCTCGCCATCGGTGCCCCATGCTTTTCCTGAAACACGCGGCTCGCCAAGTCGAGAACATGCGCCACCAAGAGCGTTTCGCCAGGCCGGTAGTGCGACTCCAGGTATTCGTAAATCGGCCGTAGCGTCTGCTGGAGACAGGTGCGCAACATCATTGTCGGCCCGCGAAAGGGGTGCCACAAATCTTTGTGGTGGGCCAGTTCGTCGTACTCTTCGGCAGTGCCTATCGGCAGGAACTCAAGTCCTGTCGACTGGACGACTTCTTGAAAATGCGGGTTCGTCAGAATCGATACGTGATGCCCGCGGGCGCGCATCGCAGCCCCCAACCCGACGATCGGATGCACGTCGCCATAGCTCCCTAGGGCGGTCATTAGTAGTCGCATCGTGTGTCTTTCGGAGAAAACCAAGGGCCAGCCAGAGCATCGTGACATCCGACTGATCGCACGGCAAGGCGTCATGTTGCAGAAGACGCCCTCACCGGCGAGAATAGCGATAGACCACTCGATACCTCTAGCCCAACTGCCATGACGGACAAAAATCCAGCTCAAGAACCTGACGACGACTTCGAACTTGAACTCGAACCGATCGATCCCGAAATCGAAGCGCACCAACGTCGTCGGGCGATTCAAAAAACCCGCGCTGCGGAAGATTCCGTTGATGTCGATCAGCTCTACGAGGAAACCAACTCGGGGGAACCGGCCGATCCGAT
>JAADIN010000060.1 GCA_013151315.1 Planctomycetota bacterium
CCTCCGAGGTGCAATAGACCTTGGAAACAAAGGCTTCGACGATCTCGATTCCTGCGTCGAGCGCTCGTCCAATCTCGCGCGGCCCGTCGATGAGAAATCGCCCTTGTTTGGCGCGCTGTCGAGCGGAGCGGAGCTTGGCCGCTTCTTTGATGCGAACATTCTTTCGGCTCGTAATAATCTCAGTCATATTTCGTTTTCGTCAAAAAAATAGCCGCGATCTGATAGAAAATAGCCGCGATCTAACAGATCGCCGGAGGCCACCAAGCCCAACCATCTAAGCAGGCCATCGAGCAAACACCCGCTAGGCAGCTTCCGCCCGTCGCTCGTCGTCAAATACAATCTACCAACTTCTGGCGGTTGACCACAGTGGCCAAACAATCCCTCCGAGAGATAAGCACTGAGCTCCGCCGGCCCAATGCTCGAGGTGTGGCAAGTGCAAAGCACAAACGCCCGCCGCTTGGCCGTCAGCTCGCCACACAGATTTAAGAGCGGTAGCAAGTCGCGACCGATCGACCACGGCTGCCCCTTTGGTCCATGGCCGTAGCTGGGCGGGTCGAGGATGATCGCGTCATACTGATTTCCCCGTTTTACTTCGCGTTGGCAAAATTTCAGTGCGTCTTCGACAATCCAGCGGATGGGTGCGTTGGCTAAGCCGCTAGCGGCCGCGTTGCCTCGTGCGCGATCGACGACGCTCTTTGCCGCATCGACATGCGTCACTTCGGCACCCGCACGAGCGGCTGCGAGCGTACTGCCGCCCGTGTAAGCAAACAGATTTAATACCTTGGGCTTTAGGGACGTAGCGGCACGAGCCGTTTGTTCGGCAATCCATCGCCAGTTGGCGAGTTGCTCGGGAAACACCCCGACCTGACCCGACGGCAAAGGCGCAAGTTGCAGCGTCATACCCAGACCACCGCCAACCACAAGATCGAAGTCTGTCACCTCCCACCGCCGGGCAACAGGCGACCAAACCCCGTCGCCAGCCCGATCCCCCCGATAGCAAGCCGTCGCGTCGCCCCACGCTTGCGGTTTCGCCGGAGAAATCTCCACCGCCCCCGGACAAGGCCGATCGAGTACCCAAGGCCCAAATTGCTCGAGCTTGCGCCCTTCGCCGAAATCAAGCAGCTCGTAGTCGGGAAAAGAAGGGGTCATGGGCTCAAAAATGATTGTCTTGGGTAGTTGGCAGTTTGGGCGTACAATGGTCGATTCGCGTTTTTTGTTCCGACAATGCCTTTGCTCCGGCGATGCGTCGCATCGCGGCTATTTGCTTTGTGTCTCCCTCTCGATTGACAATCTCCACGTATGCCCGCCTCAGATATCATCATCCAAGGTGCCCGCGAGCACAATCTCTGCGACGTCGATCTCGTGTTGCCGCGCAATAAGCTCATCTGCCTGACCGGCGTCTCGGGCAGCGGAAAAAGCTCGCTGGCGTTCGATACGCTCTTTGCCGAGGGCCAGCGACGTTATGTCGAAAGCCTCTCGACGTTCGCCCGGCAGTTTTTAGGCCAAATGCCCAAGCCGGATGTCGACCACATTAGCGGGCTGAGCCCCTCGATTTCGATCGCACAGAAATCCGCAGGAAGCAATCCTCGCTCGACGGTCGGCACCATCACCGAGATCTACGACTTTCTCCGCGTGCTCTATGCTCGCGTCGGCCAAGGCCATTGCTGGCAGTGCAACCTCCCCATCACGGCACAAACGCGAGAACAAATTATCGCCCGAATTCAGGGGCAACCGGCCAAGACCAAATTCTCGATACTCGCACCGGTCGTGCGGCAACAAAAGGGTGAATTCCGCGATCTGTGTGTCGACCTCTTAAAACAAGGTTTTGTCCGCGCCCGAGTCGATGGCCAAGTGGTTCCGCTCGCAGACGATCTGGGGCTCGACCGCCAGATGCGACACAACATCGAAGTCGTCGTCGATCGGCTCACCAATGGCCCCGGCATTCGCACCCGATTGGCGGAGGCCGTCGAACTGGCGATGAAAGTCGGACAGGGAAACCTGATCGTCGCGATCGAACCCACGGGCGATGCTCCCGCACCCGAAGAAACGCCCGAAGAAGCAACAGCCGCCAAGCCTCGCCGAAAGAAAAAACGTGCAATCCCTGGAGACCTCCTGCTCTCGGCCGACTACGCCTGCAACCATTGCGGCCTCAGTTTTTTGCCGCCCACGCCGCAACTCTTTAGCTTCAACAGCCCGCAAGGCATGTGCTACGAGTGCGACGGTCTTGGGCAAATGTTTAGCTTCGATCCAACGAAACTAGCCACCCAACCTGAAAAGTCGCTTGCCCACGGCTGCATCGAACTGGCCGGCAAGTGGAAAGACCTCAGCCGCTGGAAAAGGCATATCTACAAAGGCGTCGCCGATACGATCGAGCGAAAACAAGGACTCAAGGCGGGCGCGCTCACCGAAACTCCCTGGAAAGACCTAACCGACGACCAGCGGCATCTCTGGCTCTGGGGCACCGGCGACGAGCATATCACCTTTACCTGGCGAGGCGGAAAAAACTCGCAGAAATACGGCGGCACCTTCGAGGGAATCATTCCCGAGCTGCTCGAAAAATATCGTGGCGCCAAAAGCAAGTCGCTCATCGCCAAGCTCGAACAGTTCATGAACGTCATCGAGTGTCCCGATTGCCTGGGCGAGCGGCTCAACCCGCAAGCTCGCGTCGCGACGCTCACCTCAGCCCACCCCGATTTCTCAGAACATCCGCGGCGAACGCTGCCCCAAATCAGTGCGCTGCCAATCGACGAAGCGGAGAAATTTTTCGCCGAACTGGTTCTCGACGACATGGGTCAGAAAATCGCGGCCGAGGTACTCAAGGAAATCCGCGGCCGGCTAGGATTTCTTTCCAACGTGGGGCTCGCCTACCTTTCACTCGAACGGACGGCTCCCACGCTCTCGGGCGGCGAAACCCAGCGCATTCGCCTCGCGGGCCAAATCGGTTGTGGACTCGTCGGGGTGCTCTACATCCTCGACGAACCCTCGATCGGCCTGCACCCGCGCGACAACGATCGCCTACTATCAACCCTCGAGCGTCTGCGAGATCAAGGCAACACGGTCGTGGTCGTCGAACACGACGAAGATACGATGCGCGCCGCCGACGAGATCATCGACTTCGGCCCCGGTCCGGGCGTCCGCGGTGGCGAAGTCGTCGCCCACGGCAGCGTCGCCGACCTGGCCAAATCCAAGCGCAGCGTCACCGGCGCCTATCTCTCGGGCAAAAGTAAGATCGAAATCCCAAGTAAAAGGCGAATCGAAGGAATTCCGAATTCCGAATTCCCCATGCTCCGCGTCTTCGGTGCTCGGCATAACAACCTCAAGAATGTCGATTTCGAAATTCCGCTCGGCACGTTTGTTTGCCTTACCGGGGCAAGCGGGAGCGGCAAAAGCTCGCTTTTCTCCGACATTCTCGTCGAAGCCTTGCGGCGTGATCTCAACGGAGGAAAAGGTTCGCCGGGCGACCACGATCGGATTGAGGGGCTCGAACATCTCGACAAAATGATCGCGATCGATCAATCACCGATCGGCCGAACGCCCCGTTCCAATCCGGCCACCTACATCAAAGTGTTTGATGAAATTCGCAATCTTTATGCCCGGCTACCGGAATCAAAACGCCGTGGCTACAAGCCGGGCCGGTTTAGTTTCAACGTGGCCGGCGGGCGGTGCGAAGCGTGCAGTGGCAACGGCTCGAATAAACTTGAAATGGATTTTTTGGCCGACGTCTGGATTCCTTGCAACATTTGTCAGGGGCACCGTTTTAATCATGAGTCGTTGCAGGTCCAGTACAAAGGAAAATCGATCGCCGACGTCTTGGAAATGGATATCCAGCAAGCGCTCGAGCACTTTGAGAATATCCCCAAGATCTACGACAAACTAAAAACGCTACATGCCGTTGGGCTCGACTACATGAAGCTTGGTCAGCCTTCGCCGACCCTTTCGGGCGGCGAGGCGCAGCGCATCAAACTGGCTCGCGAGTTGGTCAAAAAATCGACCGGTAAAACGCTCTACATGCTCGACGAGCCGACAACCGGCCTGCACTTTGCAGATATCGAATTGCTACTGAAAGTGCTTCACGATTTTGTCGACGCCGGCAACACGGTTTTGGTGGTCGAACACAATCTCGACGTCATCAAAACGGCCGACTGGATCATCGACATCGGCCCCGACGGCGGAAAGTACGGGGGTGAGATCGTAGCGACCGGAACGCCGGAACAAATCGTCAAGCCAAAAGAAACCCAATCCCAAATCGTCTCCCACACCGCAATCGCCCTAGCCCCGCATCTCAACGGCGATTCCCGAGCCAAGCAGCTCGCTACCCAAGACAAGATTCGAGCTAAACGTAAAAAAATAAAACAGGCGACCCACATCGTGGTCGAAGGGGCCGATCAGCACAATCTTCGACACGTGAGCGTAAAAATTCCCCGCGACGAGTTCACGGTCTTTTGCGGACCCAGCGGCAGCGGCAAAAGCTCGTTGGCCATGGACACGATCTATGCCGAAGGCCAACGCCGGTATGTTGAGAGTCTCAGTTCCTATGCCCGACAGTTTATCGGGCAAATGCAAAAACCGTGTGTCGAGTCGATCGAAGGCCTGTCGCCGGCAATCGCGATCGAACAGCGGACCACAGGCCATTCGCCCCGCTCGACCGTGGGAACGGTCACCGAAATTTACGATTACTTCCGAATTCTCATGTCGCGTTTGGGGCAAATGCACTGCCCCGAGTGCGACGTGCCGGTCGGCACCCAGTCGGCCGACGAAGTGATCGACGCGGTTCTCGATTTCCCCGAAGGAACCAAACTCTACCTGATGGCCCCGGTGGAACTCGCGGCCGGCCAAAGTTACGAAGATTTGTGGCAATCGCTTCGAAACGCCGGTTATGTTCGGGTACGAGTCGACGACCAAACGCTCGAACTCGACGCGATGCCCTCGGTCGACCGGCGCCGGAAGCACAAAATCGAAGTGATTGTCGACCGGGTCTCGGTCCGCAAAGATGCCCGTGCGCGATTGGCCGACAGCGTCGAAAATGCTTTGGCATTGGGCCGCAGCATCTTGCATACCGCGATCGTCGACGCCGAGATCCCTGAAAGCCGCTGGGAAACCAAAGCGCATAGCCAGCTTCTGGTCTGCAGCGATTGCGGGCGAAGTTTCGAACCGCTGTCGCCTCATCATTTTTCGTTCAACAGTACACTCGGCTGGTGCCACGCCTGCGAAGGGCTTGGGACCGAGGTCGGAGCCAACCCGGCTTCTTTGATGCGTGGCACTCAGTTCACGTTGGCCGAGGGTGCCGTGCTCGCCTGGCCGAGCGTAAAGCAACCAATGTTCGAAGCGATGCTCAAGGCCCTCTCTGCCCACACCGGGTTGTCGGTCGATGTCCCCTTCGATCAGCTCCCGCCTCGCCACCGCCGGTTGGTGATGTACGGCACGGGCGAGGAGTGGATTGAAGTAAAGCGGAAAGCGGAAAGCGGAAAGCGGAAAAAAAAGAAAGATGCTTCCTCCGGATTTCCGATTTCCAATTTCCGATTTCAATACAAGGGTCTTTACCCGGCGCTCGAAGAGGCCTCGCGTGTTTCGCCTCGGCTGCGTTCGCGACTTGAACACTTGGTTGACGAAATCGAGTGCAGCGAATGCGGCGGTAGTCGCCTTCGCGACGATTCTTCGGCCGTCCAATTCGAGGGACAGACGATCGAACAGTATTGTCGATTGCCGCTCAACGATTTGTTGGCCACGGTAAAGAAATGGAAGCTCAGCGCCGCGCGTCGCAAGGTGGCTGGCGAGCTCGTGCGAGAAATTTGCAATCGTCTGACTTTCCTCGTCGACGTCGGTCTGGAATATCTCACCGTGGGTCGCGCTGCCCCGACGCTTTCCGGCGGCGAATCGCAGCGCATCCGCCTCGCTAGCCAAGTCGGCAGCGGGCTCTGTGGCGTACTTTATGTGCTTGACGAACCGACCATTGGCCTCCACCCTCGCGACAATACCCGACTGGTTTCGGCACTACACAAGCTTCGCGACCTGGGCAATACGCTGCTCGTGGTCGAACACGACCGCGAAGTCGTCGAGAGCGCCGACAACCTGCTCGATTTCGGTCCGGCTGCCGGACGCCTAGGCGGCGAAATCGTCGCCCGAGGCACTCCCGCCGAAGTCGCCAAGCGCCGTGGTAGCGTCACCGGTCCGTACTTGTCGGGCAAGAAGGCGATCCCTGTACCCAAGAACCGGCGAATCGAAGATGTGGAATCTTTAATGGATGCTGTGGCAAAGAAGAAAACCGATCGCAAAAAAACATCAACCATCAAACATCAGCCATCAAACATCTCCCTGCTTCGCATCCTCGGCGCCCGCCACAACAATCTCAAAAATATTGACGTCAGCATTCCGCTCGGCACACTCACTGCCGTGACTGGCGTCTCGGGCAGCGGCAAAAGCTC
>JAADIN010000022.1 GCA_013151315.1 Planctomycetota bacterium
GGAGGAACCTATCTTCTTGCCATGAATTTCTGGCGTTTTCGTCGCAGTGATTATCTTCTGCCGAAAATGCGAGAGTTTCTTGCGGATTTTGGGCCAGCAATTGCCCTGGGCGCGATGACCACTGTGGCCGTCCTGCTGCATGAAGTCTTTCTCGATACCTTGCCTTCGCCCGACGAGTTTGGCACGACCTCGGGCCGGCCTTGGCGTGTTGATTTGCTCGCCGCCCCGCTGTGGGCCCGTTTCGCGGCTCTCGGGCCAGCCCTGTTTGTTGCGCTGCTTGTCTTTCTCAATCAAAACATCACGGCCAAACTGGTCAATAGCCCAGACCATCAACTAAGAAAAGGAGAAGCCTACCATTACGACTTGGCAGTGGTGGGAGTGCTGATTGGATTCTGTTCTTTGTTCGGACTCCCCTGGCTGGTGGCTGCCGTGGTTCCTTCGCTCAATCACGTGCGTAGCTTGGCAACGGTCGAAGAGGTCGTCTTGGCGAGCGGACATACGCGAGAGCAGATAATTCACGTTCGGGAGAACCGCCTGACAGGCCTCGGAATCCACATGCTCATCGGCCTTTCGCTGCTGTTTCTCTCTTGGCTCAAAGTGATTCCCATGGCGGCTTTGTACGGCTTGTTCCTGTTCATGGGCGTGGTCTCGATGTCTGGCAACCAGTTTTTCGAGCGACTAAGTTTGTGGCTGAAAGACCCGGCGCTCTACCCCGTCACCCACTATATCCGGCGCGTGCCTCGCTGGACGATCCACGCCTTTACGTTGTTGCAACTGGCCTGCCTTGGCGTCTTGTGGCTCGTAAAAAGCAGCGAACTCGGCATCTTGTTTCCGGTCTTTATCGCGTTGCTCGTTCCGATTCGTCTGCTGGCCGGGCGATTTTTTGCACCCGAACACCTGGCGGCTCTCGACGCAGAGGAAGAACCCGAAGAAGAACAAACTCACTGGGCCGGCTGAGGACTCAAATAACCAGCACCCATCCTTGCTGTGGAAGAATTCCGGCCCGCTTGGATGCCCAGCGACGAAGCAATACGAGGTGCATGGGTATGCATCCAACGACCCCAGCCCCATCGAACAACGAGCCCCAATTCAGAAAAACCGAGTCGGCAACAGCTTCGACGAGCCGAGACGTTGGTCCAGTCCATGGTCGACAGAATGTGAGTAATTCCCCGGTCCGAAAAAGCACGGATTGCCAAGCCATTCACCATGCCATAGAGCCCACGACCGCGAAAATCAGGATGAGTAAAACCTTTGTACATGAACACCACATGATCGGGATACGAAAAATTGACCCCCGTGTTTTTATGCCTTCCTTGATTGCACTCGGCATCGACCCGATGGGGTGCAAACCAAGCGTAGGCGGCAAGCCGTCGCCCTTTCGACGGACTGGAAGACAACGCGGCAAAACAAAAGTGTTGGCCCCCTTCCAATCGATCGGCGAACGATTCGTCGAGCAGATTGCTGGGGTCCGCCGAGAATTCTTGAACTTCCTCGGGCGTGAGAAAACGAAACGTCAAACCAGGATCTGTCGGCGCCTTAAAGCAAGCCTCACGCCCATCAAGCCAAACAAGCCGCGACACATCGAGCGTCATAAGTGAGCGAGTCGATAGAGGAGACAACCCCCTGTGGCGAGGGGGCCGACGGTGCGAAGTCGGTTGATGAGAGAACGAAACATCGGTCGGGTCCTGAAAGGAGTTTTGAGGATTGCCATGCGTCGGATTGAAGCACGACTGAGGCGAACTACGCCACTTGGCTCTCAGGAACCACCGGATCTGCTGCCCCGTCCAAGAGCGTAAAGCCTTGGGGCGACTGCGGGTCGACTTTGAAGGAAACTTGGTAATCGTTTTTCTTAGAGGGCTCCGACTGGGGACTGGGTAAGCTTTTTCCAACCTCGAACGGCACGAGCGACTGCCTGTTTTGCATGGGCCGACACCCCTTCCACCTCGATGGATTCGCAAGACATGCCCAAAGTGCGACGTAAAAACTGGTTGGCAAGGTGGACGTTGATCCGACGTGTCGCACGCGGGTTGCGATGCTCGGTCGAAAGAGAAATACAAAGACCATCGTGCAGGTTTTCAACCCGATGCGGGGTGAGTTGAGGCCAAGTCAAGAGCTGCCCCGGTTCGACATCGAAAATCTGCGCTGCTTCGTCAAAACTTGGATCGTAAGGGGCATCCTCGGTCATCTCGGCCGCACAGACTTTTTCGACGACCTCTTGAGGTGAAAAATGCGGGTCGAAAGGAGGATAGACCCAAACGCGTTTGCGGCCACGAATATGCCAAAGCATGTTCACAGGAACGTCGATGTGGTAGTAGACAATCGCCCCAGGAGAGGAGATGAGTAGATTGGCCGAGCGGTTTTGAGCCTGAAAGGTTGGGCTGTTTGCTTCGAGTTCATCATAGATCGAATCGATCGCATTCCGTACTTCGGGATGATGGGACCGGACATTGCGAAGGTTCACCCAAAGATGGCCCCGATGGAGCAGTTCTAAGAGCGTTTCGGAGGAGACGCCGTTCCGATCGCCCTCGCGCCACCCGAATGTGTGGTTCGAGGTGCTCATGGTATTGATTCCGAAGTCAATCGCCGGATGCGTGTCGAACAGCCGGATCAGATTTTCGTCATCAAAAAGTCCCGACGTGTGAAGGTTATGCTTGGCATGAAAAATTTCTTCTTCCAAAGCGGTAAATTGTTGAGGTGTCCAATCAACGAGGTGCGATGGCATGGCATTCTCCTAGCAAACAGGAATCGAAGGGTTGGTCTTGATGCAAAGACCAGTTCGCAAACCGGATGCCATACGAGCAGCGTTGGACTACGTGAGAAGGGGAAAGTGCGAAAAGACTTGCCCTGATGCGTTTTTATACCTGCCTCGGCAACGAAACGGCCGTAAGCGCGCGAGCCGATGTTGAAAAAAAACAACCCCGGGCTGCCACGGTGCTGCTTTCTCGCAACTTACCCATGATCGCCAGTTGGCAGGCCAATGCCGGGCAAATCATCGAGGCTTTTTTCGTTGTTCTCTCGTTGGTACTTCGCCAACGCTTCGGGGCCCTTCACTTTGGCCCAGTCGGTCAATTGCGAACGCTGCCCCGTGTAGTCGTACAGCGGAACGCCGAAGCCACAAGAGTCGGAGATGCGGTCGCAATGGACTCGAATGAAACACCGCAGACCGGTGAGTTCGGGAAATTGACTTCGAAGCTGCTCGAAGTCATCGTGCGAAGGTTCAATCACTTCGCCTTGCCCGTGGAGCCGTACGATTTTTGGCGGGCCTTCAAAAGCACAGAACATCAGCACGACGCGGCCGTTTTCTTGGAGATGCGCGACCGTCTCGATCCCGCTGCCAACCAGATCGGCATAAGCGACCGTTCGACCGTCCAGAATCCGAAGCGAATCCAAACCCTTCGGCGAAAGATTGATCTTTCCCTCGCCCGAGAGAGGTGCCGAAGCGACGAAAAACATCTGCTGGCGACGAATGAAGTCGGCCATCGAATCGTCGATCGCGTCAAAGACTTTTCCCATGCTTCAAACTCCGTTGTCCGACCAAACTGCGTATTCGTTGCCGTTGGGGTCGCTGAAGTGAAACCGGCGACCGCCGGGAAAGGGGAAGGTTGGTTTGATGATCGAGCCGCCAGCATTCTCGATTTTCGATTGGGTTTTTTCAAGCTCCTTGCTGTAGAAAACAAGAAGGGCGCTGCCGGTTGCTGTCGAGGAGTTCAAGTCAGACTTGAAAAACCCGCCGTTGAGTCCTTCGTCGGAGAATGAGGTATACTCTGGTCCATAGTCGACAAACGACCAACCCAACGCGGCGGTGAAAAACTTTTTAGTCGCCTCGATATCTTTTGAGGGGAATTCGACGTAGTTGATCTTTTCGTGCTCGTTCATAGCCTGGGCTCCATCGGTGTTTCGTGCTACGCAGGAATATCTTTCGCCGACTTCACGACCGTGGCGACCAAGTCGGAAAGCTAGGGCTGCTTCTCGCACGTTCGCTGCTTGGACTACTTTGCCGTCGGTCGTCGGCAGATCGCGCGTTGCCGTGGCGTCGCCGACCACGGTCGTCCGATAGCCGAGATCAAAGGCACCGCGGGCGGTTGAACTGACGCACATGTGGGTCATAAAACCGACCACAATCAGATTGCTAATGCCCAGTTTTTGTAGGCGCTCGTGAAGGTCGGTTTGTGCAAAAGAGTTGGGGAAGTTTTTTACGACCGTCGGTTCCTCGGCTATTGGCGCGACTGGTGAGGCAATTTTTCCGTTCTCTGCTTGGACATCGTAGAGTGAACCGGGACCCGCGTCGTGGGCGATGTGAATCACGGGTATGCCCGCCTCTCGGGCTCGGGTGAGTAGGAGCTCTGCCTCGGCCATTGCCTGCTCGACACCGACCAGCTCCATCGGGCCGCTCAGGTAAGTGTTTTGGCAATCGACCATAATCAATGCCGATTCGCCAAGCGAGCAAGGCGCCGGATCAAGGCCAACGAGCTCCGCCAGAGTTTTGGGTTGGGTCATTTTTCTGTCTCCTTTTTTAACCGGTGGATGATGCCTTTGGGCTAGACTTTGTCTCAAAACGTGAGCCGCAACGCGCTAGCGTCGGGTGAATTGCTAAAAACCGACGACACCAAGGCACCCGAGGCTAGCGCCTGCGGGCGGCTCACATTACAACGCAATCCAGGTTTTGAGACAAAGCCTAACTTTGCCCACGTTGAATTGAGGGGTCGCAGTGGCGTGGCTGCCAGCGCTAACGCCTGTCGTGCTGTGTGTGCCATTTGGAAAGTTGTTCTAAAACTTTACCTTCGGACCGCTTCGGGCACAATGTACGCCAGTGCATTGGTGCCAGATACCACAGGCTCCTTGCTGAGATCGTCTCGTTCCCTCGAAATTTCGTGCGAGGACCAATCGTAGGGCGTTTCGGCAACCATCGGCTGTTCGATGGCTACTGGAATTTCCGTGACGATTTCTTCCTGTTCGATCTGCTCGGTAAACGGATACTCATAGAAATCTTCCGGCTCCGGCGTTTCGACAATCGCGACGACTTCCACCGGCTTTGGCTTGCGGCGTTTCTTTGGCTTGGGAGTGGGCTCCACAACTTTTTCTTCGATAACCTTTTCGACAACAGCTTCCTCGACGACCACTTTTTCGATCGGCTCGGGCGTCGCCTGGAAACCCCGGTTGGGAAGACGGCGACAGTCGGCGTCGAGCGTCTTGAACATTTGCCAAATATGTTCGTGGCAAGTGAACACCAGTAGTTGATGACCGCCGGCCGCAAATTCGCAGAGCACCTCGGCCGCACGTTGGGCTCGTACCACGTCGAAATTCACCAACACATCGTCGAGCACCATCGGCAACCGAACGCCTCGGCGAGCAAAATTGGCCACCAGCGCCAGCCGCACACTCAAGAATAACTGCTCGCGTGTGCCACGGCTCAGCACGTCGACGCTCAGCGACTCGCCGGCAGCGTTTTCGACAAGCAAAACATCGTTGGCCAGCGGAGTCCAAACTCGTCGGTACTCTCCACCAGTTAGTTTTGCCATGTAGTGCGAGGCTTCTTCGAGCGTTTCGGGTTGGCGGTTGGCTTCGTACTCGGTTCGAATTCGCTCGAGCACTCGATTGACGACCGCATGTTCTCGCCATGCGCGTCGCGCATCGGCCAATTGTTTTTCGGTGCAACTGAGATCCAACTGTCGCTCGGCGAGCGAACGATCCTCGGCAAGCGACTTCTGTTCTTGACGAATCGCGCCTCGTCTTCCAACGAAAGATTTCAATTCGCCCTGGCTTGCTTCCAATCGCGCTGAAGCCGTTTCCCAAAACGTGTCGAGCTGCGCGAGTTTCTCGGGGCCCAACTGCTCGGCAAAAATTTCCTCGGGAGCATGGCGACCGATCGCGGCGACAATTTCGCGGGAGATGTCTTCGCGTTGCTTGCGTATCTTTCTTATCTGTTGCTGGTCGTCGGCTAGCCGACGATAGGCGGCCTCGTCGTCGCAGTCGGCCGCCTGCAACCATGCCTCGCGGCGGCGGTCGGCTCCTTCGATCGCTCGCCGATGTTCCTGTTCCTCGGCTTCAAGCTGCTCGACTCGGCGGAATAGTTTTTTGCGACCTTCGACCGAAGCCAATTGCTTGTGTCTTTCGGCAAGCAGGTGTTCGAGCTGATCGAGAATGTTGACTTCGACTTCATATTCTTCGCCGTCCTCGCCGACTTCGACTTCGTCGGATTCGAGGACGCAGGCGGTCTCTTGGGCGACGTCGTGGATGCGGCGGGTAATCATTGCATGTTCGCGCTGGCGAGCTTCGAGATCGTCGCGGCGCAATTTCGCCCGGCCTTCCAAATCGCTGAGTGCGGTGAAGCGTTCGCAAACGGTAAGGAATCGCTGGGGGTCGAGTTTTTCAGAAAAGCCGAGCCCGACGAGCTTGCTTCGCCACTGGGCCAACACTTTTTCTAACTGTTTTTTTGCGCCGGCCACGCGCGAGCCGGCCGTCGAGACTTCGTGCCCTGCCTGTTTGCGTTGGACTTCGACGGGTAGCACTTTTTCGAGTTCGGCCAGATGGCGTTCGGCGGCTTGGAGTCGCAGGGCGACCGAGCCATCGGTCATTGGCAATTCGGCATCGAGCCGTTTTTTGTCTTTTTCTGCTTCGTCGATTTGGCGAGCCAATGTGTCCATTTGGCGCTGACAGGCATCGAGTTTTTCTGCGGCGGCATCTTCGGTGAAGTACTTGAAGATGAAACAGAAGATCGACGTGGCGAGCGAACCCAAGGCGATCAATCCGCCGGCACTGCCGAGCGGAGAGTTTGGCACCCAGAGCCAAATGCCCGTGAATAGTCCGCCCAGGACCACTCCGGCGAGCGTCCAGTTAAACGTCGTCAGCGGCAACACTTGATCGTCGAGCAAGTCGTGGCTTTGCTCTTCCATGTCGATTTCATGGCCTCGAGCCTGCTCCAGCCGCTGTTCGACTTGCAAGCGTTTGCGCATTTTTGCGACCAGATCGCTCGCCTCGCGCAGGTCCATCGGCAAGCCGTGATGTTCGCCGCCGAGGGTGGCCGATTCGACTTTCACTTTGAGCGAACGCTCGTTTTCGGTCAGTGCATCGAGGTCGCTCTGCGCGAGGTCGAGTTGTTTTTGCGAGCTGCGGATGTCTTTGATGTAAGGCTGGAGGGCTTCGATGTCGGCGTTATTGATTTCCTTGAGCGTCTCTTGGTCGGCCAGTCCTAGGACCGAGCCGAGCCGCTGCTGTTCGTTTTCGAGCCGTTGTTCAAATTCCTCGGCTTCGGCTTCGATATCTTCCATTTGTCGCTCGAGCGACTGGAGCCAGTCTCGCTGTTCGCCCAAGGCATCGATCCGGCATGCACATTCTAGGAGCCGTTCGTTGATGCCGAGCCGTTTTGATTCTTCGTGGAGTTGAAGCCGTTGCCCTTCGAGAATCGCGGCTTCGCGCTGATGCGATTCGATTGTCCGGCCAAGCTCGTCGAGTCGCTCGATCGCATCGTCGGGCAGCTGAATCGTGCCTGAGTATTGTTCCAACTGATGGGTCAACTTGACTCTTCGGAGCCAATTGGGCTTGAGCCCGACCGCGATCTCGATTGTCCGAGCTTGGTGCTCGAAATCGCGGACCTCGGCTTCCTTGTCGGCAATTTCGGCATCGAGTTCTTTGATTCGCACGGCCAACTGCGACCAGTTGCGAGTCCGCTGTGCGAGCTGCTGAATTTCGCCGAGCAGCGCATCGCGGCGGCCGACCAACTGCATGATTTTTGATTGGCGCTCTTTGCCCGAAAGTAAGGTGCGTCGGGTCTGGAGCAGGTTTTGGATGACATCGTACAGGCTCACCCGATCGACGCCTGAAGTGAGCCGGTAAATCGACTGGGCCGCTTCGATTCCACTGAGCGTACCGAGCTCTTGGATTTCGCTGAGCCCGATGGCAAAGACATTATTGAACGTCGTTTCATCGACATCGGAGAGCGCTTCGCGAAGCAGTCGGTCGCCGCCCGATTGGCCCTCGGCAGTTGTGATGGTCGCGAGTCCCAGGTCGTCAGGCCCGCGATCGGCGATGCGCGTAAGCTCGAAGCGAGCTTCGCCATCGGCAATTCCTAGCGACCCGCCGGGGCGACCGCCCTCCAGAGGCGGCAGATAGCGTTGCCTGCGCGCCGGCGAAATGCCATACATGACCGAACGGACGAACTGCATGAGCGTCGTCTTGCCGGCCTCGTTGGCGCCATAGAAAGCGGTAAGCTTTCCTGAAAGGTTGGTTAGCTTGAGATCGTTCCAGACCCCAAAGCCCTCAATTTTCGCATCGGTAATTTTCATAGTTTTAGCTTTCCACTAATGCATTCCGAATTCCGCAATCCGAATTCCACATTCTAAAGATCGTCTCCGTCCATGAGGTCGATCCCCAGTTTGGATGCCGCGAGTAGGAGCACGCCGCGGTCTTCTTTCTCCACGACTGCCAACTCGGCAAGCGGATCTTCGAGCAAATCTTCTGGTAGAAAATTGGTGAGTTGCAGCGGCATGTCCGGCTCGTTTTCCAATTGTTGGAACTGCCGCAACAGGTCGCCTCGAATAGTTTCCTGGTCGTACCAATCGGCAGGAACCTCGAGCGGCTCGTCACACTCGATTGCAACGGTCCAGAGGGCGGGCGACTGTTTGCCAAATCGCTCTCGCAGCTTGTCGGTGATGAGATCGCTCACTCCGCCTGGTCGGATGTGGTAGAGCAACGTGCCGTGCCCAATCACCTGCCAGCTCACGAGCAAATCGCAATTCGAGTGTTTGGCACGCAGCTTTTCGGTTCGTTCGACCAACTGGCGCTCGAGCGCCTCGTGGTCGGTGCCGGCGGTAATCTCTACCGTTTCGCTGAGCCAGCGAATCTGGTCGGTGGCCACAAAGCGGGTTTTTACGTTCCCTGCATCATCGACATTTACCAATGTGCAGCCGCGCGGGCCGGCTTCTTGGGGAGTGCGCCCCTGGGGAGATCCGCTGTAGTGAGCGATCCCTGGCGACTGATCGACCGTCTGCCGGTGATGCTGACCGCCCAGAGCCATGTAGTGAACCCGATCGCCCTCGGTGCCCGGCGAGGCGGTCGTTCCGTAAGCGACGCCGACGGTAAAGAGTCCGTTGGCATCACGATGAAAACCGTCGTCGCTAATCGAGTCGCCCTGGCTGCGGCTGATCCCCTGAATTCGGGCGACGACTTCGCCATCGCGGCGGTGCTCAAAACTTTCGACTTGGCCAACGGAGAAGACGTGGACATTTTCTGGCAATTCGATGCTCGCTGGCCAAGAGTCGGAGGGGTCGATATGGCCACAGGCCCAGTAGACTTCGATGTGGTGGTCGGCCAATCGCTGGAATTGCTCGTTCAGGAAAACGACGGCTCGGGGGCCGACGCGATCGAAATCGACCACGTCGCCAGCGAGCAGCAGCGCATCAGCCCCCTCGGAGAGGGCGGTCTCGAAGACCTGCTCAGCCGCGAGGAAAGGGGCCTCGAGGAAAATTTCGCGCAGATTCTCTGGCACTTCGGCGACCCCCCCGAGGGGACGCTCCAAATGCAGGTCACTGGCATGAATAAAGCGCAGCGCGGGCTGAGACATGCTTTTTATTGCCTCCATGCAAACGGGGTTCAGCACTCCATTGCGGGGTGCGAACGGGGATATTTCTTCGTATAGCGGGGCAGTTTATCCTGGATCGCAAATCTGGCCAACTTCATCTTGGGCAGTTTTGTCGAGGCCCGGGGGCAGAGCAGGCCAATTCTTGTAAAATTGCCCCTTGCTAGCAGAGCACAGCTTGGCAAAATCTGCTATCTTGGGGCACGATTCCCGCCGATGAAAATGGGCGAGAGGTCCTAGTTTTTTGAGCCGCACGACCCGACGCTAGCGCGTTGCGGCTCAAAGCACTAGGCAGTTGATTTTGATTCTTCGATTCAAACCGTGGTGAAAAGGTAGGGAAGATGCGGCGTAGTTCAATGCGGTGTAGTTCAATGGAAACGACAGAACCTCGAACAGGTGAAATGGGTCGACCTTGGGCCGGAGGGGCTTCGGCATGGGCGCGATCTCCGATTCGTGCCGAGGGGGAGAAACCCGACGAGGAACCCATGGAAGACGATCCGTTTGACGATTTCGAGGAGGATGACTTCGACGACGACTTCGACGACGATTTTGAGGAGGATTGGGAAGACGACCTCACCGAGGACAACGAATTTCCCGACACCTTCGGCGGACACGAAGACGACGAAAAAAAAGAGAAGGACGCCCCAGATAAGAAGGCACCGTTCAACGACGATCCCGATTTCGATAAATAGGGAATCAGTGAGCCGCACGGCGCTAGCCGCGGGCCTGCGGGGCGTGGCGGTATACCTCGACGGCCCGACGCTAGCGCGTTGCGGCTTCCATCCGCAAACCCACTTTTCCTCTATGTTTCCCACCATCGACAAGACCCAAACTTTTCCTCAACGTGAATTGGCCGTCGGCGAGTTTTGGAAAGAGCGGGGCATCTACGAAAAAACGTTGGCTGCTCGCGCCGATGCGCCGCCGTTTGTTTTCTACGAAGGGCCGCCGACCGCTAACGGAATGCCTCATCCGGGACATTGTCTCACCCGAGCGATCAAAGATCTGTTCCCCCGTTATCGCACGATGCGCGGTTACCGCTGCGAGCGGAAGGCGGGTTGGGATACCCATGGGCTGCCGGTCGAAGTCGAGGTCTGCAAAGAGCTGGGCATCCACTCGAAGGAAGAGATCGAAGCCTACGGCATCGAACCGTTTATCCAAAAGTGGTCAGCAAAGCGTTTGGCGCTACATGCAGGAGTGGGAACGGCTGACCGAGCGGCTCGGCTTTTGGGTGAACCTCGAAGAGGCCTACGTCACCTACCACCAAAGCTATGTCGAAAGCGTTTGGTGGTCGCTCAAAACGCTGTTCGATCGGGGGCTACTGTACCAAGGCCACAAAATCGTTTGGTGGTGGGCCCAGGGCGGCACGGCACTGTCGGCTGGCGAAGTGGGGCAGGGCCGCCGCGAAGTGGCCGACCCGAGCGTGTTTGTGAAGTTTCCGCTTGTAATTGATGACAAAGCTAACGAACTTGGCTGCTACAAGAATACGAGTCTCCTCGTATGGACTACCACGCCGTGGACACTGCCATCAAATCACTATGTAGCGATAAACCTGACCTTGCAGTACGACGTCGTTAGAGATGAGGAAAAAAATGAATTCCTCATCATCGCTACCGAGTTAGTGGAAACAATCGCTGCCAAAGTAAAACGCAAGTTAAAATTCGTTAAGCGGTTTACTGGCAGAGAGCTATTAGGCGTTAAATACCTTTCGCCATTCGAGTGTTATCATGCTCGCTTTGGACAACAGTCTGAGCCGCTCTATCGTTCCAAGCCACAAGAAAGATGGACAGATTATCCGTATCTATATGCGTGCAACAAAGCGACATCGTCGGCAAAAAATACTGAATTGTACGGTGACGACACCAATCAAGTCGCACAAAAATGGCTTGAGGATAATCCTACACGTCCTATAGCATGGCATGTCATACCGGCATCTTTCGTTACTACAGATTCGGGCACTGGACTTGTTCATATAGCGCCAGCTTTTGGTGAGGATGACTACGAACTTCTATTAAGCGAGAAACGTTTATTTGGGCCAAACAGCAAATTTCCACCGTTGATCAACTGCGTCGCCCCCAATGGAAAATTTACCGACGAGGCCCCCGAATTCGTCCGTGGCCGCTGGGTCAAAGATTGCGACAAGGACATCAACCGCGATCTGAAAAAACGGGGCCTGCTTTTCCATCAAGAACAATACCGCCACGATTATCCGTTTTGCTGGCGGGCAGAGCAGGATCCGCTCATTCAGTATCCGCGCGAGAGTTGGTTCATTCGTACTTCGGATTTCAAAGAGCAGATGCTCGCCAACAATGCGGAGATCAATTGGCTGCCCGAGCACATCCAGGATGGGCGCTTTGGGAAATTCTTGGCGTCGAATGTTGATTGGGCGCTAAGCCGCGAGCGGTATTGGGGTACGCCGCTGCCGATTTGGGTTTGTGATGAGACCGGCAAAATGGAGGCGATTGGGGGTTATGACGAGCTGCTTGCTAAGCCGCAAGCGGCGGGGATGGAGGTTTGGGATGTGGCGAAAGCTGCGAATCCTGAGTTGCCGGATGATCTTCGCGTTCATAAGCCGTATATCGATGCGGT
The DNA here is from genome assembly GCA_013151315.1 of Planctomycetota bacterium. Taxonomy (GTDB): domain Bacteria; phylum Planctomycetota; class Planctomycetia; order Pirellulales; family Lacipirellulaceae; genus Bythopirellula. The sequence goes on from JAADIN010000022.1 coordinate 12,161, forward strand.
GACTTACGCTTCGCCGTTTGCCGGTGGGGCGCGAATGAAACGTGTGACTGAGGTGATCGACTGTT
>JAADIN010000244.1 GCA_013151315.1 Planctomycetota bacterium
ACAATTTTACGGCGGGCCAGCGGGCAGTGTCAACGACCTGCTAGTGCGTCAACACAACTCGATTGACGGGTGCCACTGCTGGCTTGTCCAGCAGTGGAATCCTGTACCCGCTGTGCACTGCTGGGCAAGCCAGCAGTGGCACCCAACATGGCAATTCAAGCGTGTAGGTCCACTAGGTGTTAGGATTTAGGGTTCGTAGCGATTGGCGTGCGCGGGTCGCAGCGGGTAGCGAAGATTGTGGCCATGCAGCGAAGGGGGCTGATCGGTCCACGCCGTGTCGCACGACCGCAGCGATCGAACGAAACGTAGGACACAACGAATCTCTGCCGCGCGGCAGGAGGACTTATCAAGCATCAAGGAGGCAAATGTCGAAGGTTGAAGTCTACGGCGTGCAGACGCGACGGGCCGTGTGTTGCGTGGCAACACGGCTGATTCCTTCACCACCGATTGAGCTTCCTCGATGCTTTCCCCGCTGACTTCTTCGCTTACACTTCCAGGCCAGACCCCCGTCATTATGCCCAAATCGCCCCGCCCAATGCAGTTCCGATATCCGATCCCCTACGGAGCGATCGTCCAGGACGCTGGGGTGCAATTCGTCGTCTACAGTCGATCGGCTACCGCGATGCGCGTCCTGCTCTACCATCGAGTCAGCGATCGCGAGCCGTACCGGATCGTGGAATTCGATCGCGAGACCGACCGATGGGGAGATATCTGGAATGTCGTCGTCCCCGGGCTGAAGGCCGGCCAACTCTATCACTTTCAAACCGACGGTCCCTTCGATCCTGAAGCAGGTCACCGTTTTGATTCCCAAGCTCGCTTGATCGACCCGTATGCCCGCGCTTTGGCAGGCCGATTTCAACCCGCCAACGATGGCGTCACCCGGCCACCCAAATGTGTCGTCGTCGAGGATCATTTCGATTGGCAGGGTGACCGGCATCTTCGCCGCCCCTTGTCCGAAACCGTCATCTACGAGATGCACGTCCGAGGTTTCACCCGCAGCCCTTCCAGCAAAGCCAAGCACCCCGGCACCTACCTCGGGGTCATCGAAAAAATTCCGTATCTCAAGTCCCTCGGAGTCACCGCCGTGGAGCTCATGCCGATCCATGAGTTCCCGATGAACGACCCGCTAGGCAACAAACTAAAACGACCCAACTATTGGGGCTACGACTCGTTGGCTTTTTTCGCCCCTCACCGAGGCTACATGCACGGCAGCAAAGCCGGAGATCAGGTTCGGCAGTTCAAAGAGATGGTGCGGGCTCTGCATGCAGCCGGCATCGAAGTCATTCTCGACGTTGTCTTCAACCACACGGCCGAAGGCAATCACGAGGGTCCCACGCTGAGCTTCAAGGGACTCGAAAACCAGGTCTACTACATGCTCAATGCCGATGGCACCTACAAGAACTACTCGGGCTGCGGCAATACCGTAAACGGCAATCACCCAATCTGCCGAGAGATGATTTTTCATTGCCTGCGGCATTGGGTTTACAATTACCACATCGATGGATTTCGATTCGACCTCGCGTCGATTCTTAGCCGTGACCGAACGGGCGAGCTCGTGCCCAATCCGCCGCTCGTGGAAATCATTGCCGAAGACCCGATGCTCGCTGACACGAAGATCATCGCCGAGGCCTGGGATGCCGCGGGCGCCTTCCAAGTCGGCTCTTTTGCCGACACGCGCTGGGCGGAGTGGAATGGGCATTATCGCGACGACCTCCGGCGCTACTGGCGCGGCGAGCCCGGCTTGACCGGCCAAACCGCGACTCGGATTTCGGGTTCGAGCGATCTCTACCAGCCAAGTGGCCGGCGACCGTATCACAGTATCAACTTCATCACTTCGCACGACGGCTATCCGCTCTACGACTTGGTGAGTTACGAGCAAAAGCATAATCAGGCCAACGGCGAAGACAATCGCGACGGCGACAACAACAATTACAGTGCCAACAACGGCGTCGAAGGACCGACGCGCAGCAAGCCCATCCTTGAACTCCGGAATCGCCAAGTAAAAAACATGTTGGCCTCACTCTTGCTCAGCCAAGGTACGCCAATGATGGTTGCCGGCGACGAAGTGCTACGGACTCAGCGTGGAAACAACAACGCCTATTGCCAAGACAACGCGGTCAGTTGGTTCGACTGGAAGCTTGTCGAGAAAAATACCGAGACCCTGAGGTTTTGCAAATCGTTGATTGCCTTCCGAAACACCCATCCGAATGTCCGTCGGGCAACCTTCTTGACCGGCCAGCCGAGCGATAATGGCCGACTGCCCGACGTGAGTTGGTACCGTCCCAACGGCACGCCGATGGACTGGAACCACCCGACGCAAAGCATCGTGTGCGTCTACGGCACCTCGGGGCTCGACGACCCGGCGGCTCGACCCATCATGCTGCTTATGCACCCAGGCACCGATACCCAAGAGTTTTCGATCCCTGCAGAACTCCGCTCTTACCCTTGGCTGCAATTCATCGACACCTCGGCAGCGACGCCTGACGACATTCATCCCTCGATCGATGGCCCGCCTTTACCCGCCGAGGGGCTCTTGCAACTGAAGCATCATACGCTGATGTGCTATGTCGCTTAAGGCGATCGGCAGATAGGAATTTACCTAAATACAAGCACGACGCGCAAGCGAGTGAGCTTGGAAGACCGCTTGAGTGCCACTGGTGGGGGTGGAGGTACGAGGCGGCAGGTATTAGGCTGTAGGAAATCAGACCCCCAATCCCTAACCCCCAATCCCTAACCCCCAACTCCTAACCCCTTTCCATGACCGCTGCACAACAAAATGTTTCGATCATCGGCATTGGCGACGATGGTCTCGATGCCGTTCCCGAGTCAGCCCGCCAGTTGATTTTGACGGCCGATCTCCTGGTAGGCAGTGAACGCACGTTGGCCCTCGTACCCGAAGCCACCGGAAAACGCCTGCCTGTCGGGTCTGACTTGGATCAAGTCGTCGAGCAGATCAATGCCGCTGGCAAAGTCAAAACGGCAGTCGTCGTCTCGGGGGATCCGCTGTTCTACGGACTTGCCCGATTTCTCTGTGAACGCCTCGGCCAAGACCGCTGCGAGATCGTACCGCACGTGAGCAGTATGCAATTGGCATTCGCGCGCGTGAAGCAAAGTTGGGATGAGGCCTATTTAACCAACCTTGCTCAACACCCTGTCGAGACCGTCGTCGAAAGAATCCGAACCGCAGAGAAGGTAGGGCTTTTCACGACCGAGCAGTGTGGCCCCGCCGAAGTGGCCCAAGCGATGGCCGACCAACGGATCGATTATTTCACGATCTATGTTTGCGAAAACCTGGGGGCGCGGAACGAGCGCGTCACGCGCGGAAGCGTCGCCGAAATCGCCGGCCAAAGTTTCCAGCCGCTCAACGTGATGGTGCTCGTGCGAGACATCGCAGCGCCTGACCGTCCGCGAGAGCCGCTCGTCCGAAGTCTCTTTGGAAACCCTGACGAAGTTTTTGTGCAGTCGACCCCCAAGCACGGGTTGCTCACGCCTGCTGAAGTGCGAGCGATGGCCCTGGCACAAATGGCTCTCGATTCCAGGAGCATCGTCTGGGACATCGGCGCGGGCTGCGGCTCGGTAAGCGTCGAGGCAGCCCAACTGGCCCCGGGCGGCAAGGTTTACGCCATCGAACAAGACGCCGACGACATCGCACTCATTAAAGAAAACGCAGAACGCTTTGGAGTGAAAAACGTAACACCCGTTCTGGGCAAAGCACCCGAGGCCTGGGCCGACTTGCCCGGTCCCGATGCGGTCTTCCTCGAAGGAAGCGGACGCGAAGTTGTGAGAATCGCAGAACTGGCATTCGAACGCATGAACCCCAGCGGTCGACTCGTCGCCAATCTCGTGAGCATTCAAGCACTCAACGAACTGCGTGAAGCCCTGACGAAACAAACTTCACAGGTCGAAGTGTGGATGATTAACGTGGCTCGAGGGACCGACCAACTCGAACGCCTACGATTTGACGCACTGAATCCAACGTTTCTCATCGCCGCGGGGAAGTGAGCTCACTTCATATAGCCGGACCGCCACGCGGTCCGGGGCTGGGCGAGGTTTCTGAAGATAGGGCCGGAGGCAAGTGTGCCTCCGGCTACTTTCCAACTCGCAGAATGAGCGAATGATTACACCAGCGCCGGTTTCCCAACAGACGCGACACAAGTTTCATAAAAATCTTCAATATCGGCCTCGGGCCCCATCACGACCGCGATGTCGCCTGAAAGGATCTCTTCTTCATCTCGGGGGTTGAAAATGGTTTCGCCATCGGCCCGGCGTACCGCCACGATCATCAGTTGAAATTTCTCTTCGGCTTCTCGCACCGTCCTGCCGACGTAAGCACTCTCCGAAGTAAAAGTAAATTCTTCCAGTTCGGCGTTGAGTCCCGATTCGTGTCCCACACAACGCAGTAAATCGGAGGCTTCGGGCCGGACGATCATGTCGGCTACCCGTTCTGCTCCAATCACCGCAGGCATCACGACGTCGTTGGCGCCAGCTTGAAACAGTTTTTTCTCGGTTCGCGGGTGTTCTCCTCGGGCAATAATGCGTAGCTCGGGGTTCATGTTGCGAGCGGTCAGCGTCAGAAACACATTGTTCGAGTCATTCTGCAGAGCAATCACGAGCGTTGCCGCGCGTTCGATTCCCGCAGATTGGAGCGTCGCTTCATCGGTCGCATCTCCCTCGAGGAAAAGGAATTCATGCGATTTGGCTTCCGCGATCGATTCGGCGCTCGGGTCGATCACCAGGAAAGGCACGCGGTGGCGCGCCAGACGATGCGCCAAATTTTGGCCAATACGACCAAAGCCGCAAATAATCACGTGCCCTTTGAGTTTATCAATTACCTTCGTCATTCGCTTATCTCCCAGGGCTTTGTCGAGCTGACCTTCGACAATCGCTTGAATCAACATACCCACCGTGTAGGCCATCGCCATCATCCCAACAAGGATGACCACGATGGAAAGAAACTGCCTCGCTTCGTCTACCTCTTGGTCAACACCTTGAGAGTAGCCAACCCCGGCAATCGTAATCACCGTCCAATACACCGACTCGAGAAGCGGTTTTTTGAACCAGAGGTGGAAAGAAAGGGTCGAAAAAATTACGACGCCGCCAAGATAGAGTGCCCCGTGTCTCGCTCTTTCTAGTGCTGCATTCATTGATGTGCTTTATTTATCAGGTGTGGTAGTCGGCATTAAGACGCACGTACTCTGCCGTGAGGTCGGTCGTCCAAAATCGTGCCGAAGCTATCCCTTCATCCAACAGGAGAACAATCCCTACATCGTGGTCTGCTCGCATTGAGCTCGATATGGTTTCCGCATCGAATGCCACCGGAGCGCCATGCTCGTACAGCAACAGGCCATTGACGAGCAGACTCACCTTCGTGGGATCAAACGCTATACCAGCGTAGCCCGCTGCTGAGACAATGCGTCCCCAATTGGGGTCATTCCCTGCCACTGCCGTCTTCACAAGCGGACTATCTGCGATGGTTCGGGCGATTATGACGGCCTCTTGACGCGTTTTGCAGCCATGGACCTCAACGGTAATCAAATGCGACGCCCCTTCGCCATCGGCAGGAATCGATTGGGCTAGGTCTTCGCAGACCTCGACCAGGGTGGCTTGAAACTTGGCCAGATCTCTGCCTTCGAGTACGGGCCCCCCGGCAGCACCGTTCGCCAAAAGCAATACCGTATCGCTGGTGCTCGTATGTCCATCGACGCTGATGCAATTGAACGACTCGTCGACCGCATCGACAAGCCCTGCCTGGGCGTCGCTCTCTCGCAATGCCGCATCGGTCATCACGACCGCCAACATCGTTGCCATGTTCGGACCGATCATCGCCGCCCCTTTTGCCATTCCGCAAATTCGCACAGGCCGCCCGTCGAGGTCGATCTCTCGGCTACAAATTTTGTGTCGGGTGTCGGTCGTCATCATGCCTCTCGCGGCAGCGATGAGCGACGCCTCGCTTTCGCCCAACTGCAAGGCGGCAGCTTCGATTCCCGCGTTGATCTTTTGCATCGGCAGCATTTCGCCAATCACACCGGTCGACATGACAAGCACTTGCTGGTCTCCGAGCTGACAAACCGCGGCCACCTTCGACGACATCGCCTCGGCATCGCGGTCGCCCTGCTCGCCAGTACAAGCATTCGCGACCCCCGAATTGATGACCACCGCTCGGATCGAACTGCTCGGGGTGAGCTCGCGGTTGAGTTTCACTGGGGCACCACAGACCACATTCTGCGTGTAGACGCCCGCAGCCACGGCAGGGCGATCGGAGAGCAGCAACGAAAGATCGAGCGTATTCGGAGTCACTTTGACACCCGAAAAAACCCGCTGCGCTAAAACCTTGGGGAAGACGATCGGCCATGGTTTTCAACTACCTCTTCTTTTTCTTTAAAGTGACACCGTTTTTCTTCGCTAAGCTTTCAAGAGATTTGAGGAAGTCGACTCCTTCGCCTCGCTGGTGAGCTTCCATTCCGGCCCTGACCGCTTGCACGGTCGCAGAGTAATCTGCCTGGCGGACAAGTTCTTGATAGGCCATCGCGTCCTGCACGACGATGGCTGC
>JAADIN010000034.1 GCA_013151315.1 Planctomycetota bacterium
TGCGGTTTCGCCGGAAGCGGGTTTCGACTTCCCCTCGGCCTCATCAATTTGATCCCGCAGCTTGCCCGTGGCCTTAGCAACCCGTTGTTGATCCTTGCCGAGCTCCCCGGCCCCGTCACCCCCATCAGTGCGAGCTTTGATACCCCGTTGAAGACGAATCAATTTTTTCAACTCGACCAGATATTTACCGATCCGCTTTCGCTCGGATTCAATTTGTCGATCACGACCTTCCTGCAGCAGAAGCTCCAAAAGCTTTTGGAGCTCGGCTCGAAGCTGCCCCTGGTTTTCCGAGGCGCTAGCTAGGCGATCGTCTTCGAGGGCCTTGACGATAAGATCAAATCGCCCGGCAATGTCTTGCTCCCGACTTTTAGAAACCAATTCTCGCAGCAGTCGAGCACGTCGTGGCTGGGTCGAACGAGAAAGTTCGGCGAGTCGACCGGCGAGCAATTCCAGCCGGTTGTATCGCTCAGCAATGCGAGATTCCTCGGTAGCCAAATCAGGGGCCGACCGAAGCGGGTTGCCGGTCGGTTGATTTTGAGCAAGAAGCTTTCTGTTGGTCGACATAGAGAAAACGACGATCGCACAAAGCAACCAGCTCAGAACACGTTTTGCCTGTCGATTCATAGCTCTTATCAATAACGAAAAATCCAGGGAAATTTACCACCAAGACACCGAGGGCCCAGCGCGGCCCCTATCGCCGCAAACAAAGGATTATAGCCACGGATTGAACACGGATGAAACACGGACCTCAAGGAAAGATTTTGGTGAGGGAGGCCCTTGATTGATCTGTGTTCAATCCGTGTTTCATCCGTGGCTCTATTCACAACGATCACTCCTCCAATAAACGACGAAGTTTCTCTCGCCGTTGTTGCTTGGTTTTTTCTTCAAGCTGCTTTTGTTCTGCCACGATGCCGCGTAGTAGCTCCACCAGTTCATTATAGCTTTCCAACTCCAACATTCGATCGAGCACCTGCTTCATGGCTTCGGAAACGACCTCGGCTTGGGCTACCGCGACCCCATGGTGCTCTTTTGACTCCCTTGCTTCGGTAGAGGCCTTCTCGGTGAAGGCCGATTCGTACTGCTGCAGCACCTCTTCGAGCCGAGGCATCAGCTCGCTGCCGATCTCTCGAAGCGGATCGGCGATTCCCTCTCCCAAGCGTTGTTTCAGTTCTTCGGTGTCGACCCGATTGTTGATCAACTCACGAACGATCTCCTCAAATCCGTCGGCGACTCCCAAGGTTTCATAGGCTAGTTGCGTCACATTTTGCAGAGAGCCGCTGATTCGCAGCCGATCTCGCTGCCGACGTCTTTCCGTTTCTTCCGCAGGTGCCGAGGGCTCGACGCCTATGCGTCTCAGCAGTTCAGACGTGTCGACCATTTTTTCATAAATCGCTTCAAACCGTTGGCGAAGACCTAGCTCTCGCTTTTCAAGCATCGCGCGGAGCTCGGAGGCCGTGACAATGTCGAGCAAAAATCGATGGCTCGAACCGACGTGCGGCTCCGATTGCAAATCATACGCATCCCGAGCTTTTACTGAGAGAGTAAGCTGCTGCCCCGGATGCAAGGCCGTAAGTAAACTCTTGGAATCGGTCTGCGTTTCGGCCAAATCAAAGGGGTTGATCTCGGTAAGCTGGCGTCTGCCTCGCGGTTGCGTGGCCAGGGGACGCGGCTGAGGAGGATTTTGATCAACTTGGTATTCAAACCAAGCTTCCTCCAGGCCGTACTCGTCGGTTATTTGCCCTGCAAACGGAATGATCGCCCGAGGAGTCACCGCCGAACTAATTCCGAGCAACTGGACCGATACCTCCGGTGGCAAATCGGGCACCACCGAGACAACCACCCGATAGGGTTCCCGATTTTTCACTCCATCGGTATCAAGCATTGTTATCAGCAGTACGCGATCTTGCGATCCGATTTTCATTGCAAATCGAAATTCCTCAGGCGAATCGATTGTCGCGGTCAGCTCTTGCTGGCTCTCGGAGTCATAGAGGGTGATTTGTTCAAGCGATTTATTGGCACGAACTCGGCAGCGAACCATGGTCCCCTCGGGCAGTTCCACTCGACCGCTCACTGGAATCGATTGCGGCGAACGCTGCATGTACTCGGGAAACTCGCAATCAAGCAGCATCCGAATAATTTGAGGACGCTCGACGACGCGTAGTTTCAAATCGCGAAGCCGGTCGTCGCCCCCAATCAAATCGAATTCGAGGTCCGTGACGACATTTTTGAACGTGTAGCGAAACAATTGATGGTCGTCGCGACCAGACAGCGCTTCGCCGACTCGGGTCATGGTATCCCGCCCGCGGCGACCGTCGGCCAAGCGATAACGGATTTCCACGACGTCGGGTGCCGCATGGCCCTCTCGAATCGAAGCTTCGACTTCCAACTGAAAATCATCATCCCGAGCAACTTTTACTGTGTATTGGTCGAAACCTCGAACCGAGAGTTCGACTTGTCGTGGCCAAGGCGTGTCGTCCAACTGCATCCGAGCGACCCAAAAACCAAACACATCGGCCTGCAGAAACGCCAACGCCAGAATCGAAAGCGCCAAGATAGCAGCGAGGCTCGATTTCCAAAGGAGGGGGCGAAACTGAAAAATTTGCAGCAAATGGACATGGCCCATTGCCGCAGCCGCTTCGTCGCCCGTGTGCTGGAGCAGTTTTTGATGTCCTAGCGGAGAAGGACGATGGCTCTCGCCCGCTTCGATGGTCGTGACGAGGCTCTCACCCAACTCGGGGAAATTGCGTTCCAGCAGTAGCGCCATACTCGAATTGGGCAGCCTGCGAAAAATTCGTGCAAAAAGGAACCGCGAGGCGACATAGCCTGCCAGCATCGCGACCATCAGCCAAAGCACCACGCGAATGAACGGCACCGGCTCAAACGTCCAATCGATTGCCAGCCCAAGCCAAAACGCCCCGCCCAGCACAAGAACGATCGACGCAAGTCCCTCCAAGGCGACATACATGCGCACGAGCCAACGAAGCCGCGCGACCTTACGAGTCACCGGTTTGGGCATAGGCAGTGGATAAGAGGCGGTGGACATAGGGTGTTAGTCGTTAGGCATAGGGTGTTAGGCATTAGTCGTTAGGTGCCAAGGACTAACTACCTAATGCCTAACGACTAATACCTAAAACTCTTTCATGCAAGTCGCATCAGCCGGCGAAGGAACCATTCCAGCCCCAGTGCCCCGCAAATGACTGCCAGCAGGATTCGGTTCCATTGTTCGGTAAAATCTTCATCAGGTGTGCCGCGTAATGTTTTTCGTTCGGCGCGACTTTCGATCTGCTCCGCCACGGGTACCAGCCCCGAACGCCCATTCAAAGCCAGCGCCAGCGTAGGATAGTACTGTCCTCCCGATTGACTAGCAATCGCGGCCAGCAGGGCGTCGTTGCGGCGCGTCTGGTTGAATTCTAAGCTAGGAACCGTCACCTGGATACGCCGCACAAGCTGCTCGTCAAGAACCCCGGGCACCGGCAGTTCGATCCGATAGGAGCCTTCCTTCCGAACATGGAATTGCCCGACGAAATTACCAGGGCGATTCGCGTCGGTCGTCAGGGTGAGATTTTGGCCGGTACCGCGAGGATCGATCACACGAGCAGTCACTCGGTCGACCAAGAGCGGTTCACGGCTAGCGGTCGAAAGTTGGGCACGGACGATCACCTCGTCGCCGACCGAATACTCGTCGCGCTCGACCAACAGTCGGCCATGGGAGGACTCGCGCAAAAGACGGCCTTGGCTTACATGGCGAATCAGTCGCGTGGTCAAGACTTCAAAATAACGGGGGTCCAAACTTCGCAATCGCCAAAGCTCGCCGCTACCCATGTAAAATACGCGGCCGCCACCATAAAAATGCTCAGCCCAATAAATGGGGCGCTCGACCGAGAGGCCCGCATCGGGGTCGCTGTAGCGAGCCAAAACGCGCGCCCCCGGTTTTAGTCCTTTGACCGAATAACAGCCAAAGACCCCCTTGAACTCCGACCAGAGCAAGCGGCTCTCGCTCGCGGAGTCGGCGAGCCAAAGATGGTCGGATTCTTCTCCCTCACGAGAAAAGAGAATCGGCCAAGCGGTCTTCGATCCATAAAGGCCATCGTCGAGAAGCGTGAGTCGGCGTTGGAACTCGACGGGATAGAGTGCGCGGATTTTTCCGAGCTCAGGATTCTGAACCCATCGGGCGGTATGAACCGGGCCGGCCACGACGATCAATCCCCCTGCTTCTTCCGCGACCCACGATTCCAGCAGTTCAGCTTGCTGCGCGTCGAGCAAGGTCCAATCGGGATCGAAGGCCACGAGACAGTCATACGGATACAGGTCTTCCTTGGTCCGAGGAAACTCGTCGAGAAGTTGATCAGCGTCCTGAGAAATTCCCGGCTGCACTCCCTGCAACAAGATATCGACGGTGGCATGTCGGTCTCGCCGCAATTGATTACGCAAGAATCGATAGTCGCGCGTCGCGCCGCTAGCCACCAGCAGGACGCGCGTTTGCATCTCGACGATATTCATTTCTGCCTCGCGGCGATTGTCGTCGGCATATTGGTCGTCGGTCGGAGCCGCGATACGTACTTCCATCAGCAGGCGGCCCACTTCGGCTGGCTCAAACTGAAATTCAATCGGGATCACTTGTTCGTCGGTATCAAAAGTGATCTTTTGTTGGCCAATCGAGTTGGCAACCGCCGAGGGGGTCCCTGCATCTCGAGCAAACAGTTCGACGACGACCGTTCGGCCCGCAAATCCTTCGCCGCGAATAAGCGCGCTTACCGTCACGCTATCTTCGGGATAGACGCGCGAGGGAACGCTCAGTTTTTGCACACGCAGATTCCGGCGCGGCGCGGCAGAGCCAACGCCTACAGGGTAGAGCGGAACGCGAAACGATTGCGAACCCTCGCCGATCGCCGAACCTCTGCCGAGTGACAGCGGCTCGAGCCCCCGATTCTGCCCCCCATCGGAAATAAGAATCACGCCGGCCAGTGGATGCCCCTCATCTCGCTGGAGGGTCTCTTGAATCGCGTCGCCCAAGCGCGTCTCAATACCTTGAGGTTGGAGTTGCTCAACCCAATCGGTCGCCGTGTCGTCGGTTTCGGTTGCCTGTTGCCTTCGCCAACGAAAAAGAGGCCTTGTTTTTTCGCCGAAGACCGACAGAGAAACCTCGTGCTGCTGCCGTAGCGTTTTAATTAGCGGCGAATCGGCGAGCATCTGCAAAACGGCTTCCGACCGTGTTACGGCTTTTTTGTCGTCATTGATCTCATCCTCGACCGACATGCTTTGGCTCGTATCGACGAGAATTGCGACCACCGAGTCGATCACGATTTGCCTGTCCACGCGTTTTTCGAGCCCAAGAAAAAACATCACCGCACCAGCAATCGCGAGCAGCCGAAGCCCGGGCAACAACAATCGCAACGGACGCGAGAGGGGCCCCCGCTCGCGATGGTATAGCCAAATGACATACGCGACCGCAATGACGAGCAACGCTCCTAAAACCGTCCAGAAGAGGCGAGGTTCGTCGAATTGCCCGAGACGGCTCAGTTCGTAGGCAACGAGCTCGCGCACTTCGCCGCCCTCAGGGGGGGAAGTCGCTGCTGATAGCAACAGAAGTTGTGAGTCGATCAAGGCCATTGGGTGTTTTGTAAGATTTCAGTCAGAAGTAGTATTTTTGCCACGGATAAACCCAGCGCGACACCTAGCCGCAACTAAACGACCAATTTTTTAACAAGATTACCAGGATAAAGCAGGTTGGATTTTCTGAGACATGGCTTGGGCGTTCAATGGGTTTGGTAAGGGCTGCCCTGGCGGAGGATTCCGTCAGAGCAGCAGTGCGTCATTGACGCGCCCTCGACTTGGCCCGTTTCCAAAGTTTTGGCCCTCCTCGAGTTGCTTCCCAGCAGAGCTCGACTCCGTTTCACCAAGCAATCCGAAGTATACCAAGGCAGAATGCCAGAGATAAGGCGATCGGCAGATAGGAAACTACCGAAATTCGTTATTTCTCAAGAATTTGTAACACTTCAGCCATCTGAAGCAATTTAAACAAACATTTCACCACGGAGCCACAGAGGACACGAAGAAACCAACAAACTTTTCAACCACGTTTCAACCACGAAAGAAACGAAAGAGTCGAAAAAAATTTCGTGTCACTCGTTTTTTTCGTGGTTCCCTATTTCGTTTCTCTGTACCCTCCATGGCTTCCATGGTGCTTTTGCTGTCTTAGATACTTCGGATAGCTGAAGTATTACAAGAATTTTAATAATCGTCAGGAAAATTTTGCTCACCAAGCCTAGATGAGGAGGCTTCACCATGGAGGGGGGAGCAGACGGGTTGTTAATTTCAGCGGCCTCAACGCTTTGTGATGGCAACATGCGGCAAGCTGAATATCGGTTCACTTTTTTAAGCTCGTGAACGGTTGCGAGATTCGTTTGGTTTACTATTCACCTTATCGCAGCAAGTAGAATCCCATCGAGCGCTGCTGGGCATCGCTACAACACAAAATGAAACGCATCAACGACAGGCTCCAGCGATCCAAGATGCTACCCAAATACGACATCACCATCAAACCAATCAGGACTCGCAGCAGGTCAATTCTCTTCTGCCGATCGCCTTAATCGCCATGCTGGGCTATTTCTTCTTCGATTCGTAACAGGCGATTGTATTTAGCAAGGCGTTCGCTGCGGACGATCGAGCCGATTTTTATTTGGTCGGCTGCGGTTCCCACGGCTAGGTCGGCAATCGTCGTGTCTTCGGTTTCGCCGCTGCGAGCTGAGACGACCGAAGTAAACCCTGCCTGGCGGCCTAGTTCCATGGTCTTGAGCGCCTCGCTGAGTGTGCCGATTTGGTTGACCTTTATCAGAACACTGTTGGCGGCGGCCGTTTCGATGCCTCGCTGAACCCGTTCCGAGTTGGTGGTAAAGAGGTCATCGCCCACTAGTTGCACTCGCTTGCCAAGCCGGCTGTGAGCGTCTGCCAGCCAGACCAATCCTCTTCGGCCAGGGCATCCTCGATACTCGTAATCGGGTACTTGTCGACCCAGTTCGCCAGCCGATCGACCAGCTCGTCGCTGGTAAGCTGAACGCCGCCTTCGGAGGCTAAACGATACCGACCTGCCTCAAAAAAGTGGGTGGCGGCTACGTCCAAAGCGATCGTGACATCTTCGCCCGGTCGCAAGTGTGCGGCTTCAATGGCTTGCACCACCAATTCAATGGCCTGTTCATTGCTTTCTAGGCGAGGTCCAAAACCTCCTTCGTCGCCCACCAAACGTCCTTCGTAGCCGGCCGCTGTGAGCAACTCGCCTAGTCGGTTGTAGATGCGGACCGTCCACTCGAGGCCCGTGCGATAGTCGGCCGCCCCGATCGGCATGATCAGCACGTCCTGGAAATCAAGGTTGCCGCCAGCGTGTAAACCACCCGAGATCATATTCGTCATCGGCAGCGGCATACGCGGCGCAGGTACAGGATCTTTGTCGTCACGCAGTGCCGACAGCATCTTGTTGATGTGGAGATAGAGCGGAATGTTTTGCAGTGCAGCGCCCGCATGGGCCGCCGCCAACGAGACACCCAAAATCGCGTTGGCTCCGAGCTGCGATTTCTGGGGCGTGGCGTCGAGTTCAAGCAGTTTTTCATCGACGACACTCTGTTGGGTCGGGTCGGTGCCGACCAGGGCCGAGGCGATTTTCTCGTTCACATTGGCCACCGCCTGCAAGACGCCCAAGCCATCGTAGCGAGCAGCATCGCCGTCTCGCAGTTCCAGGGCTTCGGCCGCGCCGGTGCTGGCGCCCGAAGGCACGATCGCCCTCCCTGCCAGTTTTCCATTGACCTGTATGTCGACCTCGACCGTTGGTCGACCGCGACTGTCGAGAACTTCGCGGGCGTGAATTTTAGTAATGGTAGACAAGCTTGCTTCTCCTTTTCAATATGAGGTTATCGCTCTGGGGCGTCTTCAAGAATCACATGGGCCTTCTGCAAGACGTCTTCCCAGTGTGCTGGCGACTCGGTAAACAGCGCGCGACATAACTGACGAATTTGCTCGCGCGTGGTTCTTCCAGGTAATCAATTTTGCTTTTGCCATCGAGCCGTGCCAACGCACAGCCGGCAGTGTTTTGGATGGCCCGTTGTACGAGAGCATCGTACTCGGCGGCCGAAATGACGCTGAGCATTTGAGCCCGATAGTGCGTCCAGAAATTTTTGGTTAATTCGAAATAGGGTTCATGGAGCGGCGCGAAGCAAAACGCCTTCAGCATCAAATGGCTCAGGAAAAAACCGAGGTCGAATGCCGGATCTCCGTAGTGGCCGACCTCAAAGTCGATGAGCATCAGGCTTTGCTCGGACAGAAGCAGGTTCTTGGGGCTGAAGTCGCCGTGAACGAGGCAGTGCCGCTCGCGGAGGACCGAGTCGATGAGCCGTGTGATCGCCGGTTCTAGATCGGGATGCTCGCATGCGATCTGCCGGTAGAACGGATCAATCCGAAGCTCGTCAAAGAACTGTCGATCGTCCAACTGGCGGGCCAATTTTTCTTCATGCCAGCTTCCCGAGTGCAAACGTCCCAATAGTTCTCCACAGGCGGCAGCGACCTCAGCGCGAGCGCGCCCTGCAAGTAGTTCGTCTTTCCAAACGACATGGTCCGATGGTGCGGCCGTCATCGCGTAAAGATAGTTGTCGCGGTCTTCGAACAAGAGCCGAGGCGTCTCGGCTCGCAACGAACTTTTTCCGTCGACCTTGGTGAGCTTCGCACACTCGTCGAGCACTTCCACTTCGCGCCAAATCCGCTCGACGCTACATGTCCAGACGTCGGCCACCCGCAACTGCTCGCGAGCTTGTTTTAAGATGAATGATTCGCCCTCGGTTCGAGCGACATGGAGTACCACATTCGAAACGCCGCCAACGAGTTCACGGACACCGACCGTCTCGCCCGAGCCGAGGTGGCCTTTGGTGCGTAGATACTCTTCGGCATTGGTCTCGTCGAGTAGTTGCATGGTCGATTAGTTACATGAGAGTTCGGTGACATTGTTTTGCGGCTGGCCAGCCAAAAAGGCCGCTACGTTTTCGACCATCGTTTGCATCAACCGTTTTCGGGCAGCCAAGCTTGACCAAGCCATGTGGGGCGTGATGAGACAGTTCTTCACCCCGAGCAGCGGATTGTCGGGATGGATCGGTTCGCTTGATACGACGTCAACTGCCGCCCCGGCTATCAAGCCAGCATTAAGCGCCTCGGCCAAGTCGCGTTCCTCGACCAACCCGCCTCGCGAAGTGTTAATCAAAAATGCGTCACGGCGCATACTGCTCAGCAATGTGCGATTGACCATCCGGTCGTTCTCCGGCGTGAGCGGGCAGTGTAGGCTCACGATGTCGGCTTCAGCGAACAGTGCTTCGGACGATAGCC
>JAADIN010000140.1 GCA_013151315.1 Planctomycetota bacterium
ATGGAGTGATTGCCGACCCGATTGGCCACAGCCTGAGTCCTCAAGTCCATAACGCCGCTTTTGGAGAGATGGGCATCGACGCGGTCTACTGTCCGTTTCGGGTTCCCTCGGACAGCCTGGACCAATTCATGAAGGATGCTCCTCGGCTGGGCATCCGTGGGCTGAGTGTGACGATTCCTCATAAAGAAGCCATTTCTCGCCATCTGAGCAAAGTCGATCCGGCGGTAAAAAGCATCACGGCGGTGAACACGGTTGTTTTCAATGGCTCCGAGGTGATCGGTTACAATACCGACTACAACGCAGCCATGGAGTGTATGGAGCATGCGCTGGGCACGGTGGGTGCCAAGCCAAGTCCTTTGAAAAATAAGCGTGTGCTTGTCCTGGGTGCCGGTGGCGTGGCGAGGCCCATTGTGTACGGGATCAAGAGCCGTGGCGGTTTGGTAACGATTGCTTCCCGCACGAAAAGAAAAACGGATCGTCTCGCAGATGCGTTCGACTGCAAGGCAATCGACTGGGAGGCTCGGCAGCGAGTGCAGTGCGACATTCTCGTCAATTGCACGCCCATCGGCATGCATCCTAACGTCGACGAGTCACCCGTCAGCAAGACGTTTCTCAAGCCAACAATGCTGGTGTTCGATACGGTTTACAATCCCGAATCGACTTTGTTGATCAAAGAAGCGCGCTCGCGAAATTGTCCCATCGTCACGGGTGTCGAGATGTTCATTAAACAAGCAGAGCTTCAATTCTTGGTTTTCACAGGAAAGAAAGCGCCGACTGATCTCATGCGCGAAGTCCTGTTGCAGGCAATCGGGCCAGTGCGATACTAAGGACCGTTCGAGAAATATATCTGGTTAATGGCGTACCGGAGAGAAAATTTGCCAATCGTCATTAGTCATTGGAAAAGAAGAAGATAAAGCAACCGTAGTTCTGTAAAAAGTTTTTCTATGGCGAGATCAGTCGGTCTCGGTGTTAAGATGATTTTTTCTGGTTTGCCATTCTTCGTCGACTTCGGTGAGCACGGCGCTGACGAGTCTCAGAAGAGATGCTTCGTTGGGAAATAGGGTCGCGACACGTGTGTGTCGCTTGATCTCTTTGTTAAGTCGTTCAAGCATGTTGCTGGTTCGCAGCCGCCGACGAGGGGCCGCGGGCCGAGTAAAGACGGTGAGCTCTCCGGGCACACTTCGCTCCATCCACTCGGCCAGCTTGGGTGCCGTCGTGCGATATTTTTCTGTGGCGAGTTTTAGTAGCCGATCGGCTTCGTGAGCGTCTGGGGCGTTGAACACACCGCGCAAGTCGGGGCGACTTCGCCCCGCATGGTAATCTTGGGAACGTACGCAGAGGCGTTTTGCTGGAGATTGCCAAATTGCATTGCGTGTGGATTGTGAGTTGCGTGATAGCGATGGTGAAATCGTGCTGCATGATACTCGCTACTACGTGAGTAGCCTTGATCTCGATCAAGTGACCGCAGCCGATCTCTTGCGACATGTTCGCCAGCATTGGCAAATTGAAAACAGCTTGCACTTCTTAAAAGATCGCTGGTGGGACGAAGGTCGTCACTACACACGTCGGCCTGGACTCTCTGCTTGCATGGCGGCGATCAGCAACGCCGCCCTCTCGACCCATCGTTGCTACGATCGGACATGAATGTCCCCGTCCGAGTTGCTGCCGACTCTATCGCCCGGTTCATCTCCTCTATGGGATTCAGCAGTCCTTCCTGCCACCATTTTAAGGTGTTCACCTGTCCGTCAATTCAGGACCACCTCAAAATTCAATGCCTACAACCTATTCCTCCGCATACTTCGCATACGCGTCGGCGATCTTTGCTTGCTCTTGATCGCCCCGGTGAAAGAGCGTGCGGAAGCGGAGCGTTAGCGTGTCGCCCTGCTTGATGGTCGTGGGGCCTTGCTTGCGGTCGGACTCGGGGAAACCCTTTTCGGCAAGCGGGTTGGCGGCGAAGAGGCCGTAGTCGCGGACGTGCCAGCGGATCGGGTGGCGGAAATTGCTCGGATGCCACAGGATGGCTATGCCGACCGTCTCGTCAGCGACCGGGCCATGGTAATCGACCCAGTTGGCGTATTGGCCCCAGGCTTCTTTGTTGGTTTGTCCTTCGCTGTTGACGATCTGCCCGCCGTGGCCTGCATCGACTTTCATGCTGCTAGCCAAACGGATGCCGAACATGCCGTCCTTGCGATCTTCGAGTACCACGTCGTTGTTGAGAGCTTTGAGGTTGACCGTCATGTCGATCGTTCGGCAATCATCGTTGGCCGAGAAATGAAAAACGGTGTGTTGCTCGAGCACGGGTTGATATTCGTGGTCGATCCAATCGCAAAGCGTGACCAGCGTTGCCCCGTTGTCGTCGCTTTTCATCTCGGTAAAGACGCGATGGTCGATGAGTCCGATTTTACGTTCGGCACGACTCTCTTGTGGATAGCTTTGAGGTTCTCCCCAGTAGTTGACGCCGTTGACCCCTTCGTGAGTGAACCAGAACGACCGCTGGTGAACGTGGTCGGCGCGTTCGCCTTCTTCCTCGGGGCCGAGCGGCCAGGAGCGGGTCATCGGCTTTCCTGTCGGGCCATGGATTGGCCAGAGAACGGGCTTGCTGCCCGAGCGGACGAGGTACTGGGTAAATAGCTCCCCGTCGACCAGGACGGCCACGCCTTGGTCGTTTTTTTCGAGTGTCACCTTGGCCGTCTTGTCAGAGGTCTTCTCGGGAGCGGCAGTTACCATTTGCGAAGCAAGCCATCCAACAAGGAAAACCAAAACCAAAATCGAATAGCGAAAGCGAGACATGCGTATTCCTTGTTGGGAGGTAGAATGAGGCGAGGCCTCAACGTATACTAGCCGTCCACTGTAAGGTATTTATGCACACCCGACTACTTGCTCGGTGCGAACTATTTTCTTTCGAACAAGGAATGTAGAATATCGAAATCGTTTTCACCAGCAGAATCCGCCTTCTTGTCAAACTCAACCATGTCTACCGCTCATTTGGCAATCGATCTTGGCGCTAGCTCGGGGCGGGCGATCGTCGGTATTTTAGCCGGCCAGCCGCGGCGGCTGCGATTGGAGGAGGTGCATCGGTTCGAGCATCTGGCGAGTCCGACGCCGGCAGGGCCCGTCTGGGATATTACCGGTATTTGGCAGTCGGTGCTTACGGGGCTGCGGGCGGGGGCGGCTTGGTGTCGCGAAAATGATATCGAACTGCAAACCGTTGGAGTGGATACCTGGGGAGTCGACTGGGCACTACTGGGTAAGAGCGGCGAGTTGCTCGCCCTGCCCCACTGTTACCGCGATCCGCAAAACGAAATCGCTTCGCAGCGGGCTTTGAAACGACTGGGGGGGTTCGACCGGCTTTATGAGCGCACCGGTATTCAGTTGCTACCCTTCAATACCCTATTCCAAGTGGCAGCGCGCTACGAGCAGGAACCCAAGCTCTTTGACGCAGCCGATCGGCTTCTCTTTCTGCCCGATCTTCTGAGCTTTTGGCTCTCGGGCAAAGTGGCTACCGAGCGAACGATCGCCTCGACCAGCAGTATTATTTCGGTCGAGACGGGAGACTGGGATTACGAACTGCTGGAGCAGCTCGGATTGCCGACGCATATTTTTGGTCCGATCGTTGAGCCGGGAACAACGCTTGGTCCGTTGCGAGGCGAAGTGGCTGAGGCGACCGGGGCGTCGTCGGCAATTCAAGTTGTGGCCTCGGCTTCGCACGATACGGCGTCGGCGGTGGCGGCGGTGCCTGCGACTGACAATTCGAGTTGGGCGTATGTTTCTAGTGGAACTTGGTCGCTGCTTGGCGCAGAGCTCGGCTCGCCCTTGGTGAGTGATGCCGCGCGGGCAATTCCTTTTACGAACGAGCGGGGAATCGGCCAGACGGTTCGATTCTTAAAAAACATTGCTGGTATGTGGTTTGTGCAACAGTATCGACAAGACCTAGGAAAAGAGGGCGAGTCGTGGGATTTCGCCCAGATGACAAGCGAAGCCGAGTCGGCCGATCCGTTCCGGACTCTGGTCGATCCCAACGCGTCAGATTTTGCCACGGGAGGAAACATGGTCGAGAAAATGCGAGACTTTGCCCGCCGTACCGAGCAACCGGTGCCCGAGAGTGTCGGGCAGGCTGTCCGCTGTTGGCTAGAAAGCCTTGCGTTTTCTTACCGTCACACGCTGGAACAACTCGAATCGGTTGTCGGCCAGACTTTTGACGTGCTGCATATTGTTGGCGGGGGCATTCAGAATAAACTGCTCAATCAAATGACGGCAGAAGCCATCGGTCGCCCGGTCATCTGCGGCCCGGTGGAAGCAACGGCCATCGGAAACGTGTTGGTCCAAGCGATGGGCAGCGGCGAAGTGGCAGACATCGCTGAACTGCGACAGATCGTTGCGAGATCTTCGGAGCTTGAGCGTTACGAACCGGGCGATAGGAAAGTAAATAGCGAAGCAGCGGAGCGTTTCCTGAAACTTTGTAGCGAAACTGTTTGAACCCATCCGACGGAGAAGAGATCGCATGTCCGATACGATTCAGCGATATATTGCCGAACTTCAGCAGACTGATTCCGCGCGACAAGCGGCGGCGGCTCAGTCGCTTGCCTCGCTGGCCGAAGAGGCCCAGCCGGCGCTGGTTGCCTTGGTCCAAGCGTGCAGCAGCCAGAACGAAGCGGTGCTGAATTGGTGTACGGCGGCACTGGAAGATGTTGGTCCGCCCGAGCTTCAACAAATTGAAGATCTTGCGTTGCTTGCTCAGTCGGCAAGTAGCGACGTGGCCTATTGGGCGGTAACCCTGTTGGGCCGGGCTCGCGATCAAGGGGCGTCGGCGGTGTCAGTTCTCGTGGAGCGACTGAACGACAGCTCGGCGCCGCAGGTTCAACGCCGGGCGGCCTGGGCCTTGGGGGAAATTGGCCATGGGGCGAGCTCGGCGGTTGCCACTTTGCGCACTGTTGCTGAGGGTTCCGATGGGCCACTAGCTAATCAAGCGCAGCGGGCGATTGAGCGGATTGAGGTGGCTTAGCGGGGGGCGGGTATTGGGCTCGGAGACGAGCCGGGTGCCACTGCTGGCTTGCCCAGCAGTGCAAATCACCAACAAGATTTGCCACCTGATTCAGTCATCGGTTGCATTCCGGGTATGCCACTTCCCCAAGCAAACAGGGCCGATTGAGAAGTTGGAAAACAGAATTGGCAGTCATGCAGAAATCGTGATAGAGGCTTGCTACAGGGTTCGCACGGCTGGGCAAGCCAGCAGTGCGAACCCGGCGACGAGAGATTGTCCATTTGAAAACGCCTGGCTTCGCCGCTCGAGTGGATTTTTTTGATACTCATCATGGCCTCCCCAGACGGAGGTGAAATGTGTCATCCGCAAGTGAGACCAAGCTAGGATCTTGCGTCGATGGTATTGCCGTGGAAAGACTAGCCGACAGAGTAACCGTCGTACTTCGGAGGTTCGCGGTCTACCAGCGCGTGGCCTTGATCGCTACGGTACATCAGGTCACCGGGGGTTGCTGAGCCATGATTGCTGGGGTGGCGGGCGCGACCGCCATCAGAACGCCAGCCGCAAGGGTTTTGGAACTTCAGCGTCAAAAATCGTGTGGCCCAAGCTCAAAGAACAGCAACTTTCTTCTGATATTGCAGTGTGGATGAGTAAATCAGCCAGCCCAACACTAACTTAAATACTGGTACCTACCGTGGGGCAGGTCAAGTGTTCGAATACATCGAAACGTTTTACAATCGAGAGCGAATTCACCAAGCTCTCGGCTACAAGTCTCCTGACCAGTTTGAAGCCGAACACGCCCCGGCCATTGCGGCGTAAAAATCACCACTTCCGGTATCCGTCAATCTTGGGCCAACGCACTTTCTGTGGGCTTCATCTTTTTCAGTCCCCAGGTTATGATGCTGTCCATGAATATGGACACACCACGTTTTGCGGGACTTCCGATACCAGGGTTTGGGCGGTCTAGCCATAATTCTGCGCTAGGGTTCTGTGCCGAAGGTGATTTCGCTACCCCCAATTGTTGCGATAAGTGTCTATAACTCAAGAGTTTCGGGCCGTGGCGCAGTCTGGTAGCGCGTTTGACTGGGGGT
>JAADIN010000242.1 GCA_013151315.1 Planctomycetota bacterium
AGACAATTCGCGTCGAAGAACTGCAAAATTTTATCGGGATGCTCTACCGCAGTGGGTTGATTCTCTCGGACGTGCCCGGCCAGGGCGTGCAACTCAAAAAGCGACGTGACGAGCGCAAACGCAAGGAGACGATCGGTGCGTTTAGCAATATCTTGTCGTTCCGTTTCAAAGGCTTTGATCCCGAGCTGATTCTCAACGCGATTTATCCCTATGTTCGCGTGTTTTTTTCGGCGCAGGCGACGATCTTCAGCGTGATCTTGGCCATGATGGCCCTCTTGCTAGTGATCGTGCAGTTCGATGTTTTCCAGTCGCGGCTACCTTCGTTTCAATCGTTCTTCGCCGCCCAAAATTGGCTGCTGATTGCAGGCGTGTTGGGGGTGACCAAGGTGATTCACGAGTTTGGCCACGGGCTCTCGTGCAAACATTTTGGCGGCGAGTGCCACGAAATGGGGGTCATGTTTTTGGTACTGACGCCCTGTTTGTATTGCAACGTCTCCGATTCGTGGATGCTGCCCAACCGTTGGCATCGTGCGGCAATCGGTGCGGCGGGCATGTATTTCGAAATCGTTATCGCTTCGTTTGCCACGTTTATTTGGTGGTTTAGCGAGCCCGGCTTCTTGAACTACGTTTGCCTGAACATCATGTTCGTTAGCTCGGTAAGCACCATCCTGTTCAATGCGAATCCGCTGCTGCGCTACGATGGCTATTACATTCTCAGCGACATCATGGAGATCCCCAACCTTCGCCAGAAGGCAAGCTCGATTCTCAATCGCAAGCTCGGGAAATGGTGCCTAGGGCTCGAAGAGCCTGAAGATCCGTTTCTGCCAAAACGGCATCAGGGACTCTTTGCTCTCTACACGGTGGCGTCGTTCTTCTACCGCTGGGTGATCCTGCTTTCGATTCTGTATTTCTTAAACAATTTTCGAGCCCTATGGACTCAAAATCCTAGGCCAGATGATTGCCCTGGTCTCGCTGTACGGGCTGATCGTGATGCCGTTCGTAAAGGTATTCAAGTTTTTTCGCGTTCCTGGGAGATTGAATAAAGTGAAGAAAGTGCGAATGTTCGCGACCTTGTTACTGCTCGGTGCGTTGGTCGGAGGAGTGCTTTTCATTCCGTTCCCGTCGAGTGTGCTCTGCAATTTTGAGTTGCAGCCACGCGGTGCCGCGTCGGTGTACGTCGAGGTCGAGGGCACGTTAGAAGAGATTTTGGTCGAGCCGGGGCAGCAAGTCGAAGCGGGAGAAGTGCTTGCCCGCTTGGGAAGCATTGATCTGAAAATCGACACCCAGCGACTACGAGGGCAGCGCAACGCGACCGAGGCACAATTGAATAGCTTAGAGCAGATTCGTTTTCGCGACGAACGTCGGGGCAGCCAAATCAGTGTCGTGCGCGAGCAGCTCGTGGCGCTGGAAGAGCAGTTGCAGATGAAGCTGCGAGACATGAAGCGTTTGGAGTTGGTGGCGCCCGTCTCGGGCACGATCATCGCGCCACCGCGTCGCGACGACCGGAGGTCGGACCAGCAAGTCGAATTGGCCAGTTGGTCAGGTTCGCCGCTAGAGGAAGAAAACCTTGGCGCGACCATGCTCCCCGAAGGGCCGAACAATCTGTTTTGCAAAATCGGCGACCCGAACCAATGGGATGCCGTGCTGGTTATCAATCAACGCGAGCAAGATCTTGTGGCCGAGGGCCAGACGGTTCGGCTTATGTTTGTCGAGTCGACCAATCATGTGTTTGTCAGCACGATCGATTATTTGGCGTTTGACGAACTGGAATCCCTTTCGCCACGCCTAGCGAGCACCTCGGGAGGCCCCATTCCCGCTCAAGCCGAACGCGACGGAAGCGTCCGCCCGCTCAGCACTTCCTACCAAGCCGTTGTGCGTCTGGACAATTCCCGTGGGCTGTTTCGCAACGGTCTTATTGGTCAAGCGCGGATCAAAACCAAGCCACGAACGCTTGCGAGTCGGCTGACGCGGTACCTAGGCCGGACGTTTAATTTCGATTTGTAGGCCCCATCGAGTGATTGCGTTAGCGCCGTCGGCCACGACGAACTAGCCCTGCTAGCAGCGCCATCCCCCACGCGCTCTAGGACCGATCGACGCCGCCCCTTAGAATCGGCCCCATGAGATCTCCTCGCAAACGCTGGCTGATTTTTTTGCTGTTGCTCTTCGTGGCAGCAGTCGTCGCGGCACCGACGATTATTGCGAACACGCCGTTACGCAACCTGCTGGCCAAAGTGGTGTTGGTCGACGATTGGCGCTTCGTGTGCAAGCAAGCTTCGTTGTCTTGGACCGGTCGGCAGACGCTCACCGGCGTTTCGATCGTCGACGTCGCCGGCAATCCGCTGCTTACTGCCGAAACGATTTCTCTCGAGCGTTCGTTATTGTCGCTCGCGGCAAACCAAAACGATCTGGGCAAACTCACAATCGTCCGGCCGATCGTCCGCCTCGAGACGCGAGCCGAGGGCAGCAATCTCGAAGATTTCCTCGCGGCACTGGATCCCAGCGAGACGTCTGAAGAGGGCCGAGCTTCTTCTTCGACGAGTGAGTTGGTCGCCATCGCCATAGAAATCACCGACGGTCTCGTGCAAGGATTCGACGAACCGTCGCAGCAGCAGTGGCGACTCAGCCAAACCAATTTCGCGATTGAGTTAGGCCGCGCCGCTAGAGGTTTCACGATGAACGGCAGTATGAACCTTAGCTCGGAGCCGAATGGGATACCCGGACGAATCCAAATTCAATTCCACCAGATCGCAGAAAACCAAAACCAGCTCGACCTGCTGGCCGAGCATTTGCCTTTGACGCCGCTCGAACCGTTCTTGTCACGAATCGTGCCGGGTAGCCGTTTGGCAGGAACCGCTTCGTCGACCGCCCGAATTCGATGGACGCAAACCCCCCAGGGCGGCCTTCGGGTGCAGACCAGCGGGCAGCTCGACGTGGTACAGCTCGACGCGACCGCTGAGGTTTTGTCGGGCGATCGACTGCAATGTAAAAAACTCTCGGTGCCGTGGGAGCTGAGCCTTGATGGTGACCACGTGATTACCATCGGGCAACTATCGGCCGACGCCGGCTGGGCACAATTCGAGCTAAGTGGCTTGGTAACGCTGGAAGAACTTGCCTCGCTCAGCACTTCCAATCTTCCCAAACAAAAAATGAACCTCACCGGCAGCGTCAAACTCGATCAGCTCGCCGCGATGCTCCCACACGCGCTCCAGCTTCGCGAAGGCGTGCAGATTGACTCAGGAGAACTGAAGTTTCAAGCCGCCGGAAAACCGAGTGCTGCGGGGGCTGCCTGGTCTGCTGCGGTGACGGTGCAAGAGATTGCCGGCTCCGACGGTCGTCGAACCATTCGTTGGGAACAGCCCATCCACGCACAAGTTGAGTTGGCTGAAACACCCCAGGGACCGCAAGTAAAAAAGTTTTCATTGAGCGCTCCCTTTGCCAAGGCAAATTTTCAAACCGCGGAGGAAGAGGTTGCCGGAAATTTCCAGTTTGATTTAGGCTTGCTTTCCGAAGAGTTGGGGCAGTTGGTCGATTTGGATGCTTGGCAGTTTCGCGGCACAGGCGAGGGGACCCTTTCGCTCGCCCGAAAGTCAGACCACCAATTTGAGGGCTCGGCAAAAATCGATCTCACGAATCTCCATATGGCCCGCGACCGCGCGATGGCGATCGACGAGCCGCGCGTGCAATTCTCCGGCGATTGCCGTTGGGATTCTGCCAACAAGAGCCTCGTCAGTCGCGAGACGCAGTTGATTAGCAGTTCGTTATCGTTTCGTTCGCGCGACGTCTCGCTACAGCTTGGAGAGTCGAGCGCAGCGACCGCCACGGGCGACGTCGCATTCCGCGCCAATCTCGAGCGTTTGGCTTCGATTTTCGGCATGGTCGGGCAAGGAGAATCGACGTGGCCGCGCGGCACAACAACCGGCACACTCAAGCTGTCGAGCAATGCCGAGCAACTGCAAGCTGATTTTTCGGCAACGACCGAACACCTTCAAGTCGTCCGGACGGTCAATGGCCGACCCGACATCGTTTGGGCGGAGCCTCAACTGAAGACCCTCGGCAAAGCGATTTACACAATCGATACCGACCGACTCGAACTGCAAGATGTGCAGCTTACCGGTCAAACGATCCGTCTCAGCGGTTCGGCAACACTCGAACAAATGAAAACTGTTCAAACCGCCGGCACCCTGGAATATCAAGAAGAGGCCCTCGATCAATTGCTGGCGAGCTACCTGGGCCCCGAAGTCCGTTTTCAGGGCGATCGTCAGGTTCGTTTTCAGGTGTCGGGATCGTTGGCGGATTCAGAAACCCATTGGTCGCGCCGCTGGAACATTGCAACCGATGCCGGTTGGTCGACCGCCACAGTCTACGGTCTTCCATTGAGCGCCGGGCGAGTGCAAGGCACGCTGCGCGACGGACAACTTCAATTCGTTCCGCTGAACATTGGCGTAGGGCAGGGCCGGCTGACGGTGAGCCCGCAAGTGATTTTCGATCCCTACCCGCAGCAGTTGCTTTTGCCTCAAGGACCTTTGATTTCCCAGGTGCAAATTTCGCCACAGGTGAGCGAAACGATGCTCAAATACGTCGCCCCGATGGTTGCCGGCGCGACGCGGGCCGAAGGCAATTTTTCGGTCGTCTTGCAAGAGACCAAGATTCCCCTGGACGACCCGAAGAGGGCCCGCGTGGTCGGTCGGTTAGACGTTCACCAAATGCAGGTCTCTCCCGGCCCGATGGTTGCCCAGCTCATCACGTTGATAGAACAGTTCGACCGACTAACCCAAGGAAAACAGCTTTTCCAGGCAGCCTCGACGCCAAGCAGCAACAACGGGCTAACCATCAACAACCGGCAAATCGATTTTCAGGTCGCCGAGGGCCGCGTCTATCATCGCAATTTGGAGTTTGAAATCGATGGCGTCCCCGTCCGGTCCCAGGGTTCGGTCGGATTCGATCAAACCCTGGTGTTGGAGCTGGAGATTCCGATTCAAGAAAAATGGATCAAGCGCCAGCGTGCGCTGCAATCACTGGCCGGGCAAACGATCAAGATTCCCATACGCGGCACCTTTTCGAAGCCACAAATCGACGAGCGCGCCGTGGCCAACCTTTCGCGCCAGATGTTGCAGGGCGTCGCGACCGAGGCAATCGGCGGCGAAATCAACCGGGCGCTAGAAAAGTTGTTCAAGTAGCAAAAGCCGCGACTAGCAAGTAGCCGCGATCTGACAAGTAGCCGCGATCTGACAGATCGCCGGAGTCGAAGGCGTTCCATCAGATTGCAGCTAGGAAACCGAAGCCATCCGTTTTATACTAAAAGAGGTTGAATTTGGCCATTCCTGGAGGCGTATACGATGTCGACGATTCCTATAGAGCTACCTTCGGACCTGCTAGATTTTGTTGAAGCAAAAGTAGGGGATGGACGGTTTGCCAGTGCAAGTGCCTATCTCGTTGCCTTGGTAGATGCGGCTCAAAAAAATCGTTCTGCGATCGAGACCGCTCTGATCGAGGGAATCGAAAGCGGGCCAGCCGAAGAGTGGACCAGCCAGGAATGGCAGGCAATTCGAAACCGTGTGGCACGACGCCACGAACAAGGATAGCACATGGCAGTTCGAATTCTGCGGCGCGCGAAGGCGGCAATCGATGCAGAAGGGATCGCAGATTTCCTTGCCAAAGATAGCCTTGAAGCAGCCATTCGCTTCCTTGAGAACACGGAAGCAACCATTCAGTTCTTGCCAAATCTCCAAGCATCGGAAGCCCGTTCGAGACAGAGCATCCTGACCTCGCTAACCTGAGAACCAGTCGAGTGCAGGGGTTTCCAAAACCATGTGATCTTTTACGTCGAACATGCAAATGCAATTGAAGTGGTAAGAATCATGCATGGCGCAAGGGATATCGATGCAGAACTTCGTAGCATGGATTGATAATGTTCCAGAGGTCTTTCATGCGATTTGCGATACTATCTCAAGCAATTTTCCTAGCCATTATCGCTTCGATTGCCGCCGCCGAGCCTCCTGCCTATCGCCAAGTCGACGAGCGCCGCGCCGGCCAGCTTGGGATTCGCAAGATCGTCGGCCGCCATTTGCGTCTCTATACCGATCTGCCCGCAAGCAACGCGGTCGATGAATTGCCCGTAGTCTTCGATGCCGCCGTCGAGCAGTGGGCCGACTATTTTGGCATTGCCCCGCAGCAAGTCGCTCGCTGGAAGATGCAAGGCTTTTTAATACAGGACCGAGCCAAGTTTGCCGCATTAAAATTGTTACCCGAAACCCATTCCGATTTCAAAAACGGGTATACCCAAGGTCTCGAGCTCTGGCTCCACGAGCAGCCGAGCGATTACTATCGTCGACACTTGTTGCTACATGAAGGGACCCATGGATTTATGTACGCACACTTGGGCGGTACGGGCCCCGGGTGGTACTCCGAGGGCATGGCCGAGCTGCTTGGAACCCATCACTGGAAAAATGCCCAGTTGCAGCTCGGCGTCATGCCGACCGACCGCGAAGAGGTGCCGATGTGGGGACGCATCAAACTCATCCGAGAAGCGAGCCGCGCAGGCCAGTCGCTCAGCCTACAAGCGGTGCTCGGCTTGGGCCAGCGCCGCGCGCTCACCACCGACCAATACGCCTGGTGCTGGGGCCTCTGCAATTTCCTCGATTCGCACCCGCAATGGCAGCCAAAATTTCGCCAATTGCACCAACACGTTGCCGACCCCAAATTCAATCAACGTTTTCTAGCAATGTTTGAGGACACGCAACTCGAACATGAGTGGAATGCATTTGTAGCAACGCTCGACTACGGCTACGACGCCAAGCGAATGGCCATCGTGCAGCGAGATTTTGGAGACGCCGCCACCGAAAACATCGCCGCCGACCGCGGTTGGCAGGAGGTGACCGGCTGGCAGTTGCAGGCAGGCAAAGAGTACCGTATCACCGCAGAGGGGAGTTTTCAGATTGCGAAGACCCCCGAGCCATGGCCCTGCGAACCAGGCGGCATCACGCTTGAGTACCACGAGGGCCGCCCGTTAGGCATGTTGCTCGGAGCATTTTGCTACGCCAACGGCGACACGTTTTCCGAACCGATCGACATCGGCCTGGGGCAAACGATCAAGCCCAAAAAAAACGCGCAGCTCTATCTGCGCGTGAACGATTCGCCCGCCCGATTGTCGGATAACAAGGGCACGCTGCGGGTGAGCCTCGCGCCAAGCCCATGAAGATCGCTCGAAGAAGATTTCATAAAAAGGTTCGCTTCGACCTCATTGAGAAATTCGACGAACGTCTAAGGTAACGAGGCTGAGAGTAAACATTGATGAGCGAAGCGAACGCGCGGGCATACACAG
>JAADIN010000175.1 GCA_013151315.1 Planctomycetota bacterium
CTGGGCTACCCCGTGCAACTCTTCGAGCGAGGCGAGTCGGCAGCGGCAAATGTGTTGGCGTGGGGGCATGTGAACTTGTTCACGCCAACGAGAATGAATATCTCGCCACTCGGTGTGGCAGCTTTGCAGGCTCAAGACCCGAAATGGCAGTACCCAATACCTGAATCGACTTTGTCGGGGTTGGAATACTTCGACTGCTACTGGAAACTGCTGGCTGAGAGCGATTTGGTAGCAGGAGTATTGGAATGCAATACCGAGATCGTTGCCATTGGACGGCAAGGCTGGTTGAAAAAAGAAGGCGTCGGCAATGAGCAACGCGGTGAAGCACCGTTTACTTTGTTATTGCGTGACGCGGATGGCTCCGAGCGAAACGCGATTGCCGATGTGGTCATCGACTGCACGGGCACCTATGGCAATCACAATTGGCTAGGACAGGGAGGGATTCCCGCGTTGGGAGAGACCGCAGCCGCAAGGCAGATCGAGTACGGCCTGCCTGATTTACTTGGGCTCAATCATGAGCGTTACCTAGGCAAGCACACGTTGGTCGTTGGCGCAGGTTATTCCGCGGCGACAGTTGTTGCCCAGCTATCACATTTCGCAATGGAACAGCAAACCCCAGGGATACAAATTACTTGGATTACTCGCGGGGAGGCAGCAGCACCGATCCGACACATCGCTCATGATCGGCTGCTGCCACGAGACGAACTCGCCAAGCAGGCAAATGCGTTGGCAGCGGGCGAAGACGCAAGCGTAACGCATCACCGTGCGACGACAGTCGCTGCGGTTGAGTACCGTGACGAGACCGATGATTTTGAGGTGGAGCTAACTGGCGGGCAAAATGGCAACTTCGTGTTCGACCGCATCATAGCCAATGTCGGCTATCGCCCCGACAATCAAATCTACAGCGAGCTGCAAGTCCACGAGTGTTACGCCAGCGGTGGGCCTATGAAATTGGCGGCGCAACTGACATCCTCGATAGGCAACGGCTCGGCAGACTGTCTTGATCAAGCGTCTTACGGTCCAGCAAGTTTGTTGAACCCCGAGCCCAATTTTTATATCCTCGGCAGCAAGAGCTACGGTCGAAACACGCAGTTTTTGTTATCCATCGGTTTCCAGCAAATTCGCGATCTTTTTTCGATCGTTGGAGAGCGCGAAGATCTTGACCTTTACGCCACGATGCCAAAAGTTGAAGCATGAATACCCCAACTGATGAGCTCCCGCCGATTGTTGAGCTATCCCATTTGGATCATCTTTGGTTCCAAGTCTCGGGAACGCTCTGCAATCTCACCTGCCAGCACTGTTTTATTAGTTGTAGCCCCAAGAACGATACGTTTGGCTACCTTACGCTTGCAGAAGTCCAGCGACGGCTCGAGGAATCCGTTTCGCTAGGCGTAAAAGAGTTTTATTTCACCGGAGGCGAGCCGTTTCTCAATCGCGAAATGGTGCCGATACTCGTCGAAACGCTACGTTTTGGCCCAGCGACCGTTCTGACCAACGGCACGGTCTTGAAGGACGAATGGCTCGTCGAGCTGCGTGTGGCCGAGCAGGCGAGCCTCTATTCGCTGGAATTTCGCGTCTCGATCGACGGTTTTTCGCCCGAAACCAACGATCCGATTCGAGGGGAAGGGACCTTTCAGCGCGCGATCGAAGGAGTGCAAAAACTGGTCGAGCAGGGTTTTTTGCCGATTATCACCGTAACCCGTACGTGGTCTGACTCCGAAGAGCAACAGATCGTCGGAGAGTTTGTCGCCATGCTCAAGCAGGTGGGCTACGAGCGACCTCGATTAAAAATCTTGCCGCCACTTCAGATCGGTGCCGAAGCAGAGCGGACTCACGGCTATCGCGACAGCGAACGAGTGACGCAGCAAATGATGAAAGACTTTGACGCCAGTCAACTGGTATGCGAACATTCACGAGTGATCACCGACCGCGGAGTGGTCGTCTGCCCCATCCTTCTCGAGTCTCCTGATGCAAATCTTGGGGACACGCTAGCCGAGGCATCGCAACCCTTCCGCCTCCGCCATGGTGCCTGCTTCACGTGCTACCAATACGGAGCAATTTGCTCGAACGCCTCAAGCGCCGCACGTGGCGACAAGTAACCAAAAACCTACTGCCGACAGCCTAGAATACAGCCTAAAAATGCTTCGAAGAAACTCCCTCGCATTGATTACGACTCTCGCTGTGTTATTTGCTTCACTACAAAGTTCCGCGAAAGAGTACCAATTGCAATATCCTGAAACGCGACGTGTTGACCAGGTCGACACTTATCATGGTGTCGAGGTGGCTGATCCTTATCGTTGGTTGGAAGACGATGTCCGTGTCTCAGCAGAAGTCGCTGATTGGGCCGATTCGCAAAATCAAGTGACCCGGACCTATCTCGACCGAATCAAGCAGCGGGCCGCGATTCACCAGCGGCTGACGAAGCTTTGGAATTACGAGCGCTATTCGGTTCCCCAACAAACGGCCGGGAGATATTTTTTTCGCAAAAATAGTGGGCTCCAAAACCAAGCTGTGTTCTTCGTCGCCGATAGTTACAACAGTCAGGGCCGCGTGCTGCTTGATCCCAACACCTGGTCGGAAGATGGCACGATTGCGCTGGGGGCAACGGCCGTCAGCGACGACGGAAAGCTTCTCGCTTACTCACGCAAAGAATCGGGTTCTGACTGGTCGACCATCTACTTGCTCGACATCGACACGGGCAAGCAGTTACCCGAAAAACTGCGATGGACCCGCTGGGGAAATATCGTTTGGAATGCCGACAGCACCGGCTTCTTTTACACGCGGTATCCCGAGCCGGAAGCGGGCCAACAATTTCAGTCCCTCGCGATTAACCCGAGATGCTGTTTCCACCGTTTGGGTGATTCGCAAGACCAAGATCAACTTGTCTATCAACGGCCCGATCATCCCAAGTGGAGTTTTTGGATCCAACGGACTGACGACAACCGCTATCTTGTCATGTCGATCAGCCGAAGCACCGACCCTCAGAACCAAGTCTTGCTTCGACCGGTCGCAGCACCCCTCGACAGCAAGTGGATGCCGCTTGTCGAAGATTTTGAAAACGAGTTTTCGTTGATTGGCAACGAAGGCGCAAAGCTACTATTCCTGACCGACTTGGATGCGCCGACCAAGCGTGTGGTCGCAATGCCTACCGACAATCCTGGTCGCGAACACCTAACCGAAGTCATTCCGGCCAGCGACGCCACGCTTGAAAGCGTGACTCTGCTAGACGAAAAACTAGTGGCCAGCTATTTGCGAGATGTCGCCACCGAGGTGCGAATTTTCTCAACCGCGGGCTTGCCTCTTCGTGAATTAGAATTACCAGGCGTCGGATCAGCTCACGGTTTTGGTGGACGCCAGACCGACACCGAAACGTTTTACGCATTTACCAGCTACGCAACGCCCACTTCGATTTTCCGATACGACATGAAAACGGGCAAAAGCACCAAAATTCGTGCGCCACAGGTCGAGTTCGATCCTGACCAATACGTGGTCCGACAGGCCTTTTTCGAAAGTAAGGATGGCACTCGCGTGCCGATCCTCCTCTCACATCGCCACGATCTTAAGCGGGACGGCAAACGTCCTACGCTGCTGTACGGTTATGGCGGATTTAATATTTCACTCTCACCCCATTTTTCGGTCACCTACGCGACCTGGATGGAGATGGGCGGCATCGTGGCGGTACCCAACTTGCGCGGTGGCGGCGAATATGGAGAAGCGTGGCACGAAGCGGGCAAAAAACTCAACAAGCAAAACGTCTTCGACGATTTCATTGCCGCTGCCGAATGGTTGATCGCCGAACAGTACACTTCCAGCGAAAAACTCGCAATCATGGGCGGCAGCAACGGAGGATTGTTAGTAGGTGCCGTGATGACCCAACGGCCTGAACTGTTTGGCGCTTGCCTACCGGCGGTCGGCGTAATGGACATGCTCCGCTATCACCAATTTACAGCAGGTCATTTTTGGCGAGACGAGTATGGCACGACCGACGACCCGGAAGAATTCAAAGCCTTGCTCGCCTATTCGCCATACCATAATCTTCGCCCGGGAGTGCAATACCCGGCAACCATGGTGACGACCGCCGATACCGACGATCGCGTTGTACCGATGCACAGTTTTAAGTTTGGCGCGGCACTTCAAAATGCCCAGGCGGGGCCAGCACCCGTATTGCTACGCATCGAAAAACGGGCTGGCCACGGTGCAGGGACGCCAATTTCCAAGCGCATTGATCTGGCCGCCGACAGCTGGGCATTCTTGTGGGAGCGTTTAGGCATGGCGGCAAAGAAAAACTAGTCGGCCGATGCCGCTCGCAACTCCCGCGGC
Organism: Planctomycetota bacterium; assembly: GCA_013151315.1. GTDB lineage: Bacteria > Planctomycetota > Planctomycetia > Pirellulales > Lacipirellulaceae > Bythopirellula. Next base: position 4,321 of record JAADIN010000175.1, read on the forward strand.
AGCGGAAACGATACGTTTTCTTCGCGGAGCGAGCGGGACTCGACCGTCGCATCAAAATCGGAGCGCAACAGGTCGAGCACCGCTTCGACGACCACCTCTGGGGCACTGGCTCCCGCGGTTACCAACACAGTATTCACGTTCTCAAACCAAGTCGGATCGATATCCTGCGGTCCGTCGATCAGATAAGCCGGTACGCCCCGTTCGCGAGAGAGCTCTGCCAAACGCTGGCTGTTCGAACTGTTTTGACTGCCAAGCACGAGCGTAAGGTCGGTCTCGCCTGACAAAACTGAAACGGTCTCTTGGCGATTCTGCGTGGCGTAGCAAATGTCGTCTTTAGGGGGAGAGGCGATGTGAGGAAACCGTTTTTTCAGCCGGCCAATGATGCGGTTGGCATCGTCGACACTCAGTGTGGTTTGCGTGAGATAAGCCACTTTGGTTTCGTCGGCAACGTCAAGCGTATCGACACCCTCAGGCGTTTCGACCAGAACGATCGCCTCGGGCGCCTCGCCCATCGTACCGATGACTTCGTCGTGTCCTTCGTGGCCAATCAAGAAAATTGTAAAACCCTGATTGGCATATTTGATGGCTTCGAGATGGACCTTGGTCACGAGTGGACAGGTGGCATCGATCGCGCGAAGATTCCGATCGTTCGCCAGCTTGCGGATCTCGGGCGATACCCCATGGGCTGAGAACAAGAGCGTCGAGCCCTCGGGCACCTCGGTCAAGTCTTCGACAAAGAGGACGCCCCGATCACGAAAGTTGTGAACTACGTGCTTGTTGTGAACGATCTCGTGGTAAACATAGATCGGCGTCGGAAGCGTTTGGAGGGCCAACTCGAGTGCTTCGATCGCCATATTCACCCCTGCACAAAATCCGCGAGGGCTGGCTAGTAAAACCTGCATGAAAACATTTCCGGTGTCGTACGGTTGAGAACAATAAGCAAACTTCTCATCGTATGATAACCGGCAAACGGCGTAAGAGACAACTCACGCAGAAGCCGAGGGGTTGCAATCCCTCAGCTTTGACAGGCTTGCCGCTTAGCGAGGGTTTTGAGGCGACTGTTGCCATGTCTTGCGAAAGGCCGGGACCGTCTCCAGTTCTTGGGCACCAAACCGTCGCTCAAACCGCTTCAGAGCGCGGCTGAATCTCATGCTGAATTCAAACAAGGCGTGTCCATCAATCGTGACAGGCGGCAGGTCGCAGTTCGGGCTCGCCGGTACTGGAAGTTGTTGTTCAGCCATGACAAGTGCCTCCATGTGTGTTCCGCTGCGATCCGAGAAAGAAGAGAAGAGGTGTGGATCGCTTTCGTATTTGCATCAACGGTCACTACTACGCAAGACACGCTCAAGGGGTTCGCAGTTCGCCACGAATGTGACGGAAAAAATCTTGCAAACTAGCCAGCAACCACCAACACCCAATTATTCCGTGTCCAGGCCGCAAGAATAGAGGCTATCCGATTTTTTTGCAAAATTATTGTTTCTTTTTGCGAGACCGGGCCCGAACAGGCTTTTGGGCTTCGGGCTTCCGCATCGGAGTGAGTAGTCCTACGACACGTGCAAGCTCTTGCCGGTCGAGCGGGCTATCTGAGCACTCCTATTTTTCCTGCCAAAAAGCAAGATGGGACCGGTTTGTTTTCGCGACTTTTCGTAAGCAATCATCAATTTCACTC
>JAADIN010000270.1 GCA_013151315.1 Planctomycetota bacterium
CGTCGAGCGCACCGACGCCTTCGATGGAGTCAGCCGCTGCTATGCTTACGTTTCTCAACGGCCGCTGCACTTGATGTTCTACGTTCTTGTGGCAATCACTCTTGGTTTCCTCGGCAATTTTCTCGTGCAGGGCATTGCGTATGCCACAGTCGGATTGTCGGAGTGGACGATTAGCTGGGGGTTGAGCAGCGAACGAACGGCCGAATTGGCCGGATCGGCTCAGGCCCATCTAAGCGCGCCGGCCGACCTTGGCAGAACATCGATCCAGTTTTGGAAAGGGATGCTCCAAACGCTCGTTGCCTCGTATTCGGTCGGCTACCTTTGGTCGGCATCGGTCGGCATCTATCTGCTTCTACGCCGGCACATCGATTCCACCGAGATGGACGAAATTGCCTTCGACGAAAGCGATCTGCCGAAGAAAGGTTTGCCGAACCTCGAACCCGACGAATCGGGCGTCCCGCACGTCGAAAAAACAACGTAACCGTTCACGGGAAAGAAATGGAACCACAGAGACACGGAGAGCACGGAGTTTTTTCTCTGTGTCCTCCGTGTCTCTGTGGTTATTCTTCGTCATTCCAAAATCGCATCTGCTTCTCGATCCAACTGCCCCCGCGTGACCACCAAGTCGCACCCCGCTTGTCGAGCCGCGTCGAGCCGCTTTTCATGGACATGAGGCCCGCAGGCAACGATGCGTACCTTGCCGCTATCACGCACTTGACTCACCAGCGCCTTGATATCGAGCCCAGGAAGCTGAAGATCGACGAAAAGAAGCCGGCAATCGTCATCCGCCACCGCGGCGACCGCACTTGCCAGATCGGCCACATGAGAGGTCGCGTATCCCTTTTGGCTGGCCACCCCATCGATCCGAGAGGTAAGCATCAAATCGCGGCATAGCAGGACAAGTTTCATTTTTCCTCTGCGTCTTTGCGTGAGATTTTTTGGGTGCTATCATTCACACCGCACCAGGGCCCTGCTGCGAGTCGCTGATTTGAACCGCATCCTCCATCGGCAGAACGAGTATCTTGCCGTCGCCAATGTTCCCCTCGGGTCCCGTCCGCGCAACCTGCTCGAGGCATTCGAGAGTCCGTTCGACAAAGTCGTCGTTGACCGCGATTTCGAGCTCGACTTTCCGCAGTAGGTTGGTTCGGTACTCGGCTCCGCGATAAGATTCGGTCTGGCCTCGCTGGCGAGCAAACCCCATGGCATCGCAGACCGTAAATCGAGTCACGCCGATCCGGCTAAGCGCTTGCCGTACCGCATCGAGCTTGGTGGGCTGAATGACTGCCAGAATGAGCTTCATGAGATAGAAACCAAACGATACAATGCCTTGAAAACAATCATGCCAGCATAACATGGCCATTGCTAGCGACAAGTGAGACTCCCCGACCGTGCCCAGCAATCTTTACGCAACAAAGCAACTCACGTTTCTGAGCCCTTGGCTGGAAGATGTTTCCCAAGCCAAGATGCAGTCGCTCGGCCTGCAGGGCGGGTTTAGTGGCGCGATCGTTTGGCGTGTTTCGACGCCCAAGCAAAACCTATGCCTCCGCCGCTGGCCGCAGGTCCATCCGACCATCGATGGTTTGTCTTCGATTCACGGCCTGCTTCAACATATCGATCAGGCCGGATATCGCTTGGCCCCGGTGCCCCTGCCCACACTCGTGGGCCAATCTTTTTTTCTGAACGAAGATCATCTCTGGGAACTCGCGCCCTGGATGCCCGGCGAGGCAAGTTTTCATCGGCAGCCAAGCTACGAAAAACTCGCCTCGGCAATGACCGCTTTGGCTGATTTTCATCAAGCAGCAGCGACCTATCAATTTGCCGGTGATGGCCCGCGCAAGGCCCCGTCACCCGGACTCATGCAGCGACTCGATATTTTGCGCGGACTGCAACAGGGAGGACTCGAACAATTGTGGAACGAAACTCGCTCGGCCGAAGCAAGCGACCTACGCGAACTGGCTTTCGAACTGCTTGAAGGGATCAACCGACCGCTGGCTGATGTTACCCGCCAAATCGAGGCCATTGCAAACGTCCCGTTGCCATTGCAATGGTGTCTTCGGGATGTGCGTCACGACCATCTTCTGTTTACCGGCGAACAAGTTACCGGGCTAATCGACTTTGGCGCGGTGGCGGTCGACTCGGTCTCGTGCGACTTGGCCCGTCTGATAGGCAGCATGGTGAACGACCGGGCCGACGACTGGCAAAAGGCCCTTGGGGCATACGACCGTTGGCGACCGCTTTCGATCGACGAGCGGCGTGCCATTGCCGGCTTCGACGCGGGCGGCACGATCTGCTCGGCGACCAATTGGGTCCGTTGGCTCTTTATCGAGGGCCGCTCTTTCCCACAAATCCACGCCTTACACGACCAGCTCGTTTGGCTGCGAGATCGATTGGTGTCGCTCTCCTCACGCTCCGGTGCTAGCGTCGCCCAGCCAGCTTTGTAGCCGCGAGCGGAAGCCGCGGTTGAGCCCTTTTTTCGGGAAATCGCCCCTTCAAGGTGCTCTGCCGCACATTCCCTCGTAAATCATTCTCTATCATAGAAATTGTCGTCCTGAAATCGCCATGTCGGCGTTGACCCCGATTTTCTAAGACTGGTAAAATAAAGTGGCTAGTGCTTTGTCACTGCCAAAAGTTCGGGTGCCACTGCTGGCTTGTCCAGCAGTGCCTGACCGGCAGTGTTGCACTGCTGGGCAAGCCAGCAGTGGCACCCAACCCGAAAATTAGACGGTAACGACAAAGCACTAGGTTCTCGTCGCAGGATGCGCATCGAGACTTGTCTCCCATGAGAGGAAAACGAATGTTTTCGGCTTCGCTGACTCAACCCCGTCGGCTTACGTTGGCGTTTTGCTTGCTGTTAGGTAGCGTTAGCACCGCGGCTCAAGCGCAGTTTGAATTCCCCAAGGGTATCGGTGCCTTTAGCCGTGGGGATTCTTCCCCCAAGGTGACCGTCGAAGCGCAGTTTACGCCAGCCGAGCAAGATCGGCCTGCCCTGCTGTTTGTGACGGCAGACATCGCCAGCAGTTTTCATATCTCGGCCGTCGATCAAGCCGCAGGCGGACCGTTGCCGACAACGATTGCGCTCGCACCCGATTCGCCAGTACGCCTCCTCAGCGATTGGCAATCGCTAAAACCTCCCAAGTCACACATTGACCAAGAAATCTGGACCGGCCTCGAACTGCGTGAGCATTTCAAGCAAGTTACCTGGGTTGCCCGCATCGAGATCGCTCCCGGCACCGACCCTGCTCGCTTGGCCTTGACCGGACAAGTCGAAGGACAAGCATGTGCCGAGGTCTGTATTCCCTTTGAGCAAAAATTCACCGCCAAGCTCGGGAAAGGCGTTCCCCTGCCGGCAGACTTCGACATGAACTCGCTGGCCGCTACCAAGGTGGTCGTCGAAAAAATGTTGCTTAACCCGAATTCCGCGCCGCCAGAAATCGAGAGTACCGTCGCAGAGGCCCACCTCTACGATCTTTCGCAGGTGAGTCTCGTTGAAGCCGAAGAACAATCGCTGGCTTACTTTTTACTCTTGGCCTTCCTCGGCGGCTTGATCCTGAACGTCATGCCGTGTGTGTTACCGGTGATTGGGCTCAAGGTGATGAGCTTTGTCCAACAGGCGGGCCAAAGCCGAGCCCACGCTTGGGCTCTGAATTGCTGGTACTCGGCCGGCATCGTGGCCGTGTTTCTGGTGCTGGCTACCCTCGCCGTTTTGTTTCAAATGAGTTGGGGCACGCAATTCGCTAGTGCTGGGTTCAACATCAGTTTGATTGGAATCGTCTTTGCGATGGCGCTCAGCCTGCTAGGCATGTGGGATATTCCCATCCCCGGTTTTGTGGGTTCGAACACGAATATCGAACTCACCGAACGAGAGGGCCCCACGGCGGCCTTCCTCAAAGGGGTGCTGACGACCTTGCTTGCCACCCCCTGCATAGGCCCTTTCATGGTCCCTGCTCTTACCTGGGCGCTTAAACAGCCGACCTGGATGACCTACTCGGTGTTCACCGTCCTGGGCATAGGCATGGCCAGCCCCTACTTGCTGATTGGGGCATTCCCCGGGCTGATTCGCTTCTTGCCGCGGCCTGGTGCCTGGATGGAAACCTTCAAGAAAATCATGGGGCTGATCATGCTCGGCACGGTCGTCTGGCTGCTCACATTTATCGATTCTCCGCTCGTGGTTCCCACGGTCGCGATGTTAGTCGTCATTGTCGGTGCGTGTTGGTGGATTTCCCAAACTCCGATCACGGCTCTGTTTTCCGAAAAATTACAATCGTGGGTGATTGGCGGACTGATCGTAGCCATCGGTGCCATGGGATCGTATGGCTGGCTCTACAAGCAGGTCATGTTGCTTCGTTACGAGGAAAAGATTGCCGCGTATGCGGAGCAAAAAATCGGCGAACAGCGGATGCAAATCGCACGCAACTTGGGCGGTATCGAAGACGAAAGCATGCTGCGACAGATGATCGCCGAACTGGCGTTCAAGCCGGCCGATAACGATCAACCATGGCAACGGTTTTCGTTAGCCAAGCTGGGGCACCTGACGCTAGGCGAAGGCCACACGGTGCTGGTCGATTTTACCGCCGACTGGTGCACTTCTTGCAAGGCACTTGAAAAATTTGTGCTCAAAACCCAGGTCGTCGAAGAAGCCCTTACCCAAGCCAATGTCATCACCATGGAAGCCGACTACACCAAGAAGCCCGAAGCAATCGAACAGGCAATCAAAGCACTCGGCGGCATTGGCGTCCCTCTCATTGCCATCTTCCCCGGCTCCGACCCCTACCACCCGATCGTGTTCTCCGAGGGAAACTACACCAAAACCGATCTACTCGAAGCCATCGCCCAAGCGACGGGGCAGGGCGGCGTGATCGAGACAGCGGATAAGGCATCGCTTCGTCAAGCGGACGGCGAACCGCGTCGGTAGGCACATCGGCGACTCAAGCCCAACGGCTCTCGCCGCAGCCTGTCGACAAGAACAGCAAATTTGTCTTTCAAAGACTCTCCCCCTAGAATGGAAGCAACGAACGAATGATTCCTGACTTTCGGGAAAATGGATATCTTCCACCAGGGCTTCACCCGGCTACATTGGATGAAGTTTTAGAACGGTTTCGAGGCCAATCGGAAATTCGTGATGTCCAAATGGAATCAGTTCGGTGGGCGGTGGATTTAGCCAAGCAGGCTGGCGTTGACCGCTTCGTAATCAATGGCAGCTTTGTTACCGCGGAAATTGAGCCCAACGACGTTGATTGTGTATTACTGATAACGGATAGCTTTCCTCTGGATGCGCAGGCTGAAGCAGAGTTGCTAGACGGTCTTCCGTTCTTAGAAATTCAACTTGTAGACCAAATCGGATTTGATTTACTCGTAAATACCATTTTCGCTACCGATCGAATTGGCAAATCAAAAGGAATGATCGAGGTACTCCCATGAGTCTTCAAAACTCGAACCATCTACGACGAACCAAAGAAAAATTGCGACTACTCGAAGACCGTTGTTTGGCAATTCAGAGCTCGACACAATCTAGCGAGCATTCCCGCCAGCTCACCTTGCGATCACTTAAGCAATTGGTGAATCAACTCAAGGAAGAGATCGCTAGATTCGAATTGAAGAGCATCTCTTGACGGATCACCGTACGAGGCGATTCAGGCCCAGCGGCTCTCGCCGCAGCCTTCAACGATCCGTCCAATCTGCCAGCTCTCCTGCCCTAGATTGGCAAGCTGTTGCTGGACGCTCTCGGCGTAGTAGTCCGAGACGATCATCGTCATGCCGACGCCCATGTTGAAAACGCGTGCCATCTCGGCATCGTCCACGTTGCCCAACTGCTGTAGCCAAGCGAAAACGGCCGGGATCTGCCAACTGTCGCGCCCGATCTCCGCATCGACCGTGGCCGGCAAAACGCGAGCAAGATTCTCGTGCAGCCCGCCGCCCGTGATGTGGGCAATCCCATGAACTACCGATTTCACTTGATAATG
>JAADIN010000020.1 GCA_013151315.1 Planctomycetota bacterium
GCGCCGATTTCCACGAGAAAACTGGCGAAATTGGCGAATCTTGCCGATGGTACCGAAGCCCGTACCCTGCTTAGGCAACTGGGTCGGCGTTACCAGCAGCGGTCCAGCGCGATGCAGGTGGTCGACGTGGCAGGCGGGGTGCAGTTGCTGACCCGCCCCCATTTGGCCCCTTGGATTCGGCGTTTGCACGGCGAGACCGAGGAAATGACCCTTTCAGCCCCCGCCCTGGAAACCCTCTCGGTGGTGGCTTATCGGCAGCCTGTGGTTCGAGCCGAAGTCGAGGCAATCCGTAGCGTTCAATGCGGGGAAATTCTGAGAGTGTTGATGGAACGCGATTTATTGCGTATTGTCGGACGAGCGGACGAGCTAGGCCGGCCCTTCCTTTATGGGACGACCAAGAATTTTTTACAAGTTTTTGGCCTTCGCCGTCTGGAACAATTGCCACAAATCGATCAAATTCGTAACGTTGAGAGCGGTGATTAGCGTTACTTCGGGTTGGTAAGGACTGAAGGTTTCCGAGAGTTGGTTAAGGAGCAAATCGTGCAGTTGATCGAGATTCACCCCCTGAGCAGTTTTGCCATGCAATCAAACGGTGCTGCGCCAGTCGCCGAGATCGATGATCCTCGCGTAGACTGCCTCGAGCTCGATGGTTCGGAGATCGAGGAAGCCGACGAGAGCGACGAAGAAGTGGAGGACGAAGAGGGCGACGACCAAGAGTATGAATATGAGTACGAAGACGAAGACGAAGACGAGGAAGACGAAGAGGTAGAAGAAGGCGACGACGAAGGCGAAGAAGACGAATGGGAAGAAGTCGAAGACGACTCCGATGTTGAGGAAGAGGGCGAGGAAGAAGGCGACGAAGAGAGCGATGACAAAGAGAGCGATGTCGAGGATGGAGATGACGAGTACGAGTATGAGTACGAATATGAATACGAGTACGAAGAGGAAGACGACGATGCCGCCGAAGATGAAGGCGACGAAGGGGATGAAGAAGACGATGAAAAATGAGAGCATCGCGTTCCGTAGCGAGCCGGCTCGTCCCCGAGCCCGTCAATCTTCCAAATGAAACAATCGTCGCAGTGCATCGAGCAGCCCGTGCGGCGTACCGTTTTGCGAGGCGTCGCGCAGCGATTCCATCGGAGGGTGCAGCATCTTGTTGACCAATCGATCGGCAAATTGCTCGATCTCCTGACGCTCGGGCTCGCCGAGGTGGGGCAACTTGCAGAAGAGCCGCTCTAGCTCTGCTTTCTTGGGTCGTTCTAATTCTTGCCGCAGGCCGGCAATGACGGGGGCCGTCGCCCGATGATGCACCTCGGCTGCAAAACGGGCCGTCTCCTGGGTCACGATTTTCTCGGCCCGAGGAAGCTCGGCCGCGCGGGCCGTTTGGTTGTTCTTGCACGCCTGAGCCAGATCGTCGAGCGAATAAAGATAAACGCCCAACGCCTCGCTCACCTCCGGCTCGAAGTCGCGAGGGACGGCCAAATCGAGAACCACGAGCGGTCGTTGATGGCGGTGCGGGGTTACGCGTTCGTCGAACGTAGTGGCCGTGACTACTGGCTCGGTCGCTGCCGTGGTGCTGATTGCCAGGTCGGCTTGGGCCAGCTGGTCCCAGAGTTCCGACCACTCGTGGTATTGGCCGGCCCAACGCTGGGCCAATTTCTGGCCTCGCTCGGCGTCTCGATTGATGACGTGAATCTGCGGCTCGCCGGCGTCTCGCAGGTAGCGGAGCGTCTCGTCGGCCATCTCTCCGGCACCAATCACGAGCACGTGCTTGTCGTTGAATGTCTCGAACACACAGCTCGCCAAATCGGCAATCGCGATGCTCGGGATGCTCACTCGATGTTTGTGCAGCGCCGTTTCGCTCGCAACGCGTCGAGCCGTTCGCAGGGCCGATTGAAACAAATCGTGCAGTAGCGGCCCGGTCGTGCCCACTTCTTGCGCCGATTGATAAGCCTGTTTGACTTGGGCGAGAATCTGCGGCTCGCCAACGACCATGCTTTCGAGGCTCGCCGTGACGCGGTAGAGATGTCGCACTACCTCGGCGTCGGTCAGCGAGACAAGATGGCCTTCGACCTGCTTACTTGAAACCTGCCGGTGGTCGAGCAAGGCTTCGACCAAAACCTCGGGTTCAGTAGGGCCGACCGCATAGAGTTCCACGCGATTGCAGGTCGAGAGCAGTGCTAATTCGGCGTCGGGGAATCGAGACTGCCAAGTGCCGAGGGCTTCGGCCGTTTGCTGGGCGTTGAAGGCGAGCAATTGGCGAACGTCGACGGCTGCATCTCTGTGGCTACAGCCGATCATGCGGAGGTTTTTCATTGCGGACCTCCACCGTGGGCGGGGACGCCACGGCTCGCTTGTCTGTTTTTTGATGCAACGAATCTCGTAGCGTGACTGCGGCGAGTACGAGCATCAGAAAAATGAACGCGGCGACAGTCAGGTAGGCGACCTTGCGTCCCTGTCGGGCGGCCGGGTAGACCAAGCGAAAGACCTCAGCGACGACCAGCCAAAGCAGCATCGCTGCGAGCGACATCACGACGGGGTCGGTCCAGGGGACGAAGTTCTGGTCGCCTTCCGTAGCCAGCCGACTAAGGATTCCAGTAAAAAAGCCGCCGCCAACTAGCAGGGTCGCAGCTCCCAGCGACCGGCTGTTGGCCCGCTCGAGCCATTCCAAACTGGGCAATTGAAACCGACTGTCGGTGAGCAGTTTTCGTTTGAGCCGATAGCTTTGGATGAGATACATTAGCCCCGCCAAAAATCCGAGCAGCACGACCACGGTGCCGAGCATGAGAAACACGCCGTGGACTTGTCCCCAAATTCGCGGGGCTTGAAAGGTGGCTAGCGGTTCGGTCGTCGTTAGCAGCGAGGCTCCGACGAGTCCCAGCACGGTCGGCAGCAGGAAGAGCCCCATCGACGAGCGGGGGTAGTAGAATTTCAGCGAAAAATAGACGATCGCCACCGCCCAAGCGGCCAAGAGGTACCAATCTTGTTGGCTGGCCAACGGAGCAGCAGGCGTCTCCGCAACGCGATACGCTAGATACCAAGTATGCGCAACGAGCCCCGCGAACGCGGCAAAGAGCAGCGCCGGCCGTCGCAACCGAAACGGAGCCCAGAGTCCCGACAGCTCGAGCGCCAGCGCGATCGCGTAGCTGGCGGAGAAGCAGAATATGTTGATGCCGGTGTCCATGATCAGTTGTTTCCCGAGTCCCCACCGAGCCCAAACTCCTTGATTTTCTTATGCAGCGTGTTGCGGTTGATGCCCAGTCGTGCTGCCGCTTTGATTTGCACATGGTCGCAGTCGGCCAGCACTTGAGCAATCACCTCGCGCTCCACGCGATCAACAATTCGGCCATGCAGGTCGGTGTCTTGGTCGTTCATGCCATTGAGGCCCGTGTAAACAAGTTCTTCGGTGAGTGACTCGAAATCCATCGCTCGTGTGCCCAACGTGCGGGGCTGGCGACCGGTGGTGACCACCGACGGCAGGAGCGAGCAATTCAGCTCGTCGCCGTGGGCCATGACGACGGCCCGTTCGACGTAGTTTTGCAGCTCGCGAACATTGCCCGGCCAGCGGTAGTTTTGCAAGGCCTCCATTGCGGCAGGTTCGATGTGTGCCACGTATCGGTCGTTCTGTTCATTGTAAACATTCAAAAAGTGGGTCACCAGCAGGGGGATGTCCTCGGCCCGCTCGCGCAGCGGAGGAAGGCAAATGGGCACCACATTCAGCCGATAATAAAGGTCTTCTCGAAAGGTCCCTTCCTCGGCCAGCTCCAACAAATCGCGATTGCTCGCGGCAATGATTCGGGTATCGACTTGCACGGTGCGCGTGTCGCCGACCCGCTCGAATTCCCGCTCTTGTAGCACTCGCAGCAGTTTGACTTGGAGGTGCAGCGTAGTCGAGTTGATTTCGTCAAGGAAAATCGTGCCCTTGTGAGCCGCTTCAAAACGGCCCGTGCGATTTTCGATGGCCCCAGTAAACGCCCCGCGAATGTGGCCGAACAATTCGCTTTCGAGCAAGCTCTCGCTCAGCGCGCCGCAATTCACACGCACAAACGGCCGTTCACGGCGAGCACTTAGTTGGTGAATTGCCTTGGCGATCAACTCCTTGCCCGTGCCGGTCTCGCCTAGAAGTAGGACCGAGGCACCCGATCGGGCCACTTGACGCGTGTCGCGATACACGGCGGCCATCGCAGCGCTCGTGCCAACAATACCCTGCAGCGGCACGGTAGCCGGTGGGTTCGCATCGGAGGTGGTTGGATTTCTCGCCATAGCTGCAAGCAATCAGGGGTTAAGCCCTGGGGTTGCAATCCCAGGGCTTGGCGCAGGTGGTGTCTTTTTCTCCAAAGCATCGAGCACCTGCCCGAGCACTTGTTGCGTTGCTTCGTCCGCCGTTCCGCTGGCGTTGTACCGGTCGTACTGGCGGTGAATCTGGGCGGTGGTCAGTTGGCGACCAACACGCTGAACGCTCGTTGCAAACGCGCCTGCCGCATTGCGCCGTAGTTCGATCGGCTGGGAATTCTGACTTGCCAAGTTGAGCAACGTCTGCTGGCTTTCCGCGGTGCCCACGACCGCGAGTGCCCGCAACGTGGGTTCGAACAACTCGGGCACGTAGACCGTCTCTTGCAGTACGGCCGCGCCACGGTGCAGCTCGTCGTAGGGATGGCCATTTTCTAGCAATTGGCCGATCCAGGTTAGCGCTTGCACGGCTTGTTCGGCGCGGTGTTCGAGCGACTCTTGCGACCGGTCAAATTCCTTCAAGCGGCCGACGAGGCTTTTCATGGCTTCTGCGCTGTGAGGCCGAGGCACGGCAATCAGCCAGTCATCCTCGGCCGCGATGCGTCGCGAACGATCGAGGTGGTGCGAACTGCTAAGCACGGCGATCGGAATTCGGCCGGTGCGGGGATGCGATCGAAGTTGAAACACGACCTCGCGAAGCAGTGGGCGGCCGATATCGCTGTCGATCAGAATGAAAGACAGTCGGGGCGACGCGATCGCGAGGGCAATCGCTTGGCTCCCCGAAGTTGTCGGCGTGGCATCAAAACCTATTTCTCGCAGGTGGGCAGCCCAATGGCTTCCGCGAATTGCAACCGACGAGGCCGCGACCGCATGAGGCGCACCCGTCCCGGCGGCGAATTCCCACAGTGCCTTGGGCACATGGCTCGCCCCCGCGAAAGTCTTCTGCGGCGAGAGTTTCATAATTGCTTCCAGCGCTGCATAGCGAAGTTCGCGATCGGCCTGTCCCACGGCGGCTGCCAGTGGAGAAGGCCGACTGCGGGTGGAGACCAAAGCGGCAGCGTCCCCTCGGGAACCGAGAATTTGGGCACAGAAAATCGCGGCTCGACTTTGGTTGTGATCGAGTGCGACGGTAAGAGTCGCGGAGATTTCCTGGGTCGAGTATTCCTCCTCCATTTGGGAACTCGTTGCTTTGCTAAGAATCTCTCGGGTTTCGAAGTGATAAATAAGGGCCAGTTGTCTTTCGCGCGGAGTCGGCTCTCCACAAGAGACGAGCATGCGAGCAAAACGTTCGGCTGCGAGAGTGCTGAACATCGTCGGGTCGTATTCACTCGACTCGAATTTCCCCGACTCTTGAAGCCAAGACCACCAAGTTACTTTGCCGGAACCCCCGGTCGGCCACTCGGCCTTGATGTTTTGAATCGCAGCTCCCGCCTCGATTTTTTCAATCTCTTCCATCAGCAAGGTTCGGGTTTCTCTTGCGGTCGGAATGGGGAGATCTAATTTTGACAAAGCAGCCACTGCCGCGGAGATCGCCGCCGGATCGGCTTCGTCGCCCGAGACCATCGCCGCCAGCCAGGGGGTCGCTTCCCGCACGTCCAAGTAGCCGGCCAGCTCGGCCGCATCGCGACGAAAATGGCCACGACCGTCGGCCAGCGCCGCCAGCAGCAGGGGATTGATCTCAGGATGCAGGCTCGTGAGCCCAAACATCAAGTTGGCCCTTTTCAATTCTTCTTCGGTTTGTGCCAAAGCTTCGAGGCACGCCGCGGCTCCGACGGTGCCTAGGGCCGAGAGATCGACCCGGGCCGCTCGACGAACCGCAGCCGTGGGGTCATTCAGATCGGCGATCAATTTTGCGAGCCGCTGGGGATCATGAGCCTGAGCCGCAGCAGCGTTTAGGCAGCGGTCAACAAAATTGCGCGCTCCGGCGAACGCCGCCTCCCGGCGAGCCAGCTTCATCAGTCGAGCGGTGCCAAGTTCGGCGGCCAACTCGGCACAAACGGCGTCCTCAAAGTCGGCCTGCCCGAGCGACTTCCAAAGCACGACGGCAACGTCTTCTTCACCCAGGTCGATTAGGGTGAGGAGAGCCAGCACTTGTTCGATGGGTGTCTCGCGAGACGAATCCAAAATCGCCGTTACGGCCGGGCTCTCGATTTGCGCCGTTGCCCCAGGGCCGATGAGCAACACCAAACCGATTGCCGTTAGCGCTGTCCGCAAGGATGCATTTCTTCTGAAAACCATACCCACTGCCTCTCCAGAAAACTGCGGGCGAGGACGCCGCAGCTCGCTAAAAACCTCAAGTCCCCAATCGCTTCCGCCATATTTCAACCTGTTTTGCCACTTCTTTCGGAGCCGTCGAGCCGTAGCTTGAAAACGCCTCGATCGCCCGTTCAACGCCCAAAATGTCGAACACTTTTTCGTCGAGCGACTTGTGGGCTGCTTGAAACTCGGCCAGCGGAAGCTCGCTGAGCGGAACGCCCGCTTTCATCGCTACCGCGACCAAGTTGCCGATAATGCCGTGGGCAGTCCGCTGCGGAATGCCCAGGCCGATGAGATATTCCATCAGCGTCGTCGCATCGAGATAGCCCCGGTCGAGCTGCTGGGCAATCGCTTCGCGATTGAGCTCCGCACCCGCGACTACGGCTGTCGCGAGCTCGACGCACGCCTCGACCGTCTCGGCCGAGTCGAATACTCGTTCTTTGTCTTCTTGCAGGTCGCGGTTGTAAGCCAACGGCAAACCCTTCACCAGCACCAGCAGGCTTTGCAGATTGCCGACCACACGGGCCGTCTTGCCGCGGGTGAGTTCGAGCACGTCGGGGTTAATCTTCTGCGGCATGATCGACGAGCCGGTGCAGTAGGCCTGCGGCAGCTTTAAGAATGAAAACTCGAAAGTCGACCACAATATCCATTCTTCAGCCCACGTGCTCAGATGCTCGGCGATGAGCGTCAGCACAAAGCAATACTCAATCGCAAAGTCGCGGTCGCTCGACGAATCGAGGCTGTTGGCGAGGACGCCCTCGAAGCCCAGCTCGTCGGCAACCATCTGCCGGTCGATCGCAATTGTTGTTCCCGCGAGCGCCGCGGTGCCTAGTGGCAACTGATTCACTCGGGCTCGGCAATCGCGAAGCCGCAAGCGATCGCGCTCCAGCTTTTCGCAGTAGGCGAGCCAGTAGTGATTGGCCAGCACCGGCTGCGCGCGTTGCAGATGGGTGTAGCCCGGCAGAATGACGCCCTCGTCTCGCTCGCAGCGACTTACAAATGCCCGTTGCAGGTTGACCAGCAGATCGTCGAGCCGATCAATCGCGTCGCGAATCCAAAGTCGAAAATCGGTGGAGACCTGATCGTTTCGGCTTCGGCCCGTGTGCAGCTTGCGGCCGACATCGCCGATCTGCTCGATGAGCGCCCGCTCGATGTTCATGTGGATGTCTTCCAGCTCGGGGCGGAAGACGAACGACCCCTCGGCAATTTGTTTGCCGATTTGTGCGAGCCCTTTGGCAATCTGATCAGACTCGTCTTCGGTGAGTACGCCGGTCTTTGCCAGCATATGGGCATGGGCGACCGAGCCGAGAATGTCGTGGGCGTAGAGCCGATGGTCGTAGCTCACGCTCTCGGTGAATTTTTCGACGCGCGGATCGGTAGCCCCTTCAAAGACGCCGGCCCAGGGTTTTCCTTGAGATTCAGACACAACAAGTCACAGACATTGGCACAACAGAAAAATCCATAAACACCTATACAGTAAGTGGTTTAGGTCGCCAAGTCAATCAGCCGAAGGCACCTATCGCCCAAAAACTAGGCACTCCCTATGGCGGCATGCGATTCGGCAATGCGGGCAAATCGACTCCTGCTTTTGTCGGGGGTATTTTGTGACAAATTGACAGAACCCAGGGGGGTGTCGGCAGCAACAGGCTCCTTTTCTAGACTCCCGACTGCATGCCGGAGGGTTTAGGCACGAAAACGCGAACGTGCGTTGAGCGGACTAAAAGGTGAGAGTCTGGGGCTGGGGAGCCGAGAGCTAAATTCAGTTTTCAAAGAGCGGGCAACCCGAAAGGTCGCAGCGATGATTGTTGCGAATGCCGGGCGTGAAAGCGACTACTTTTCTTGGCCATGGGGGTTTTGTGGGGATTTTTCAGAGGACTCCATTCGCCGAGTACGGGTGTCACTGCTGGCTTGCCCAGCAGTGCAAATTGCCTGGGGAGATTGCCTGACAGGGTTTACAAAAAGCCCGATTTATCTACAAAGAATGTAGGCACTCCCCGCTTACACACATTTTTGTGCCTAATAACAAGTTCTGCATCTAGAAGGAAAGGAAGGACATGTCACAGGCCGACGGAGCACCAACAAGTGATCCGCCTGACCCTTCCGGAGGTGACGCGACATACGCAAACAAATACACTGAGGCACTTCTCGATCACCGCAAGCTGTTGCTCGAAACGGCACAATCTCGTGCCGACCTGTTTGACAAGTCGTTGATTGCAATTGCCACTGGTACGATGGCCCTATCGGTCACGTTTATTCGTTTTATCGCTCCGGCCCCGGTATCAATCTGGCTTCTATTCGCCTCATGGGGCGCCTTCACGCTTAGCCTATTGTTGACGATGCTGACGCTGCAACTAACACAGCATGGCATCGACCATGAGCTTGAATCGCTCGACAAAGACTTGCGCGGCGAAGACAGCGCCGCCAACAACCCATTTAGTAAAGTTACAACAATTCTCAGTTGGGCATCTTTTGCCGTCTTGTTGATCGGCCTTTGGTGCTTTGCTTTCTTTGCTCTGGCTAACGTAGGAAACAACAATAATGGCGAAAAAGAAAAAGACTCGGATACCCAAGCGACCGCCGCGACCGACAAGAAAAAAGAAGGCCGCCAAGAAGTCAGCAACAAAGAAGAAAAAGAAGAAGACGGCGAAGAAATCCGCAACAAAAAAGAAAACCAAGAAGAAGGCAACGACAAAGAAAAAAGCGGTCAAGCGAAAAAGGCCGTGAAGAAGAAAGCACGAAAGCGGCGTTAAACGATGATGCCTAACAAAAAAATGCACCCGAGCGGCGAAGTCGGGCGTTTCCAAATGGACAATCTCTCGTCGCCGCCGGGTGATTTTGGTCGTTCTGTTTCTTCGGCAAGACACGCTAAAGATCAGAAACTGCATCCGATATAAACTCGCTCGGTAACGAATCTCGGCGAGCCACTCCCTCCGCGATAACGACCCTGCGTTTGTCGCAATACGCGACAACAACTAGGCGCAATCCGCCGCTCTTGCCACAACCAGGAAAAGCCCATCTCATCTTTAGGACCTTGCCGCCCTTGGGGGTCGCCATTATTGGAACAATGCTATTGCCTTGTCGGTTACGACAGTCACCATGCGTCGAAAAATACGCACACAAGAAGTTTTTGATGGCTTGTTTTTGTTTCTCGTACTGATCGTCATTCCACCGGTCACGCAACTGTCGTAACTCAGTCGCTTTTGGCGATAGTATCCATTTGCCATCGCCAGGACTGTATGTTGTCACCAACTTTCTCCCTCTCCATTGTCGGCAGCCTGAATGATCGTCTCCCGCTCGTTTGCTACCAGCGGTTCGCTCGTCCATGGATCATCTTCAACAATTTGCTGCAGCGCAATCATCATGTTGATGGGAAATGGCTTGCCACTTTCGCCTGAGGACTTCCAAGCAATTGACCACCCAGGGTTTAAGTGCGAATAATCGGAGGCCGCTTCAGATGTCATCTTAGAGAAATGTTCGGTAACTCGACTGATTGCGTCTAGGTGTGGCGACAAAAATTCTGCGGGCTCTTGCGGATTGATCAACACCAGCGGTTTAGCTCCATCCCAGCGATCAACTTGCTCTGCGATTTTTGCTTCAGCTAGAGGTTTGACCAACCGTTGTGGATACTTAGCAACTACCGGACCATTTTCCAACGCAATGTATGTATTTTCGGTCAGTGTGTTTCCATAGTCGCGAAGTGAAACTAGATCGACGTAGAACAACGCTTTGTTCAAAACGACGATGTTCAGTTCATTGTTTGGCGCGCACCTCAAGATTGCCGCAGCCGCGTGGGTCAATTTCTGATTTTTGTTGCTACTAGACATCCGATCTCCCTATTGACAATAATACTCGATGTTTCGCGTTGCGGGCAACAGAAAATGGTCGAAACAGAACAAATGCGTGAACCGGAGCAGCGCATCCGGCGGAATTTGAAATCAACGCGCAACGTCGCCGCCCGGTTGCGCTGGCCGTTCCCTACTTTCCTTCACCCCGCAGGCGTCCACCCCGGTTTTGGCTTCGAGCACACCTGCGCCGCCACGTCGCCTTGCAGCTTGCGAACCGCTTGCTCAGTCGTCGCCACTTCGTCGGCCGAGGTCAGCCAATCGACTGCCACCAGCGTCGACCAAGTTTCGCCCGCCGCGAGTTCCACCACGCGGCCTTGCTCGCTCTCGAACGGCCGCGGATTCGGGAAATTGGTTGCCGGTTCGAGGCCTGTTACATATCCGTCGGCCGAGGCGACCATGTTTTTCCATACCGTAAAATGGGGAAGCTGCTTGGTATTAAAGCGGAGTGCTGCACCTGCCGAGCCGCTAGCGTTTTTCAACAACACTTGCGTTTGGTCGTTTTCATCGGAGAGCAAATCGAAGAAAAAACATTGCTCCGGCGAGCCGGCAACGGGCGGGCCATATTGGTCCCACGAGTCGACGTGTGCCGTTGCTTCGGCATCGTGCGGCGCGACTTTGCGCACCGGCACCACGAGCTGCGCCCCGTCGCCCAGCATCGGCTCGCCAAAATTGATGTGGTAGAGCATCTGCATCTTGGCCGGCGTGCCGCCGACATTTTTGATTTCGTCGTCGATCGAAAAAGCGGTTGAGCCAACCTGCAGCATGATCGACGTGGTGAGCTGCAGTTTTTGGAAATGAAACCGAGTTTCTTCGACGATGCCGCGCACGGTGATCGTGCCTGCGGAGTCGTCGAGAAACGTGGTGGGCGGGGCGATTGGCAATTCGGCCATGCAGCGGGTAGACGAGTCGTCCATTCTCTTCATCAAAAGCGGGCCCGCCGTTGCTTTCCAGTCCGCAGCGGACGACCAACTCATCAAACCCATCGAGCCAGCCTAGCCCGCTCGGATCGGTGAGCGGGACAAATTTTGGGTGGACGGGCCCGTGCACGGGCGATTTCCAGCCGAGCCGCTCGCCGTCCGGCAGTTCGGCTCGCCAGATGCCCATGCCGCGTGTGGGAAGAATTGACAGCCGCATTCGGCCCGTATCGACTTCGATCACTTGGACTCCATCGGACAATCCGCCACGAAGCAGGCGCTGCGAGACGCGCCAGCCCTTGCCGAGGCCTGGCATATTGGCTGAGGTGAGGTCGGAGTGGGGGTCGGTTTCGGTGAGTACCCAAGTTTTCGTTGACATTGTAGGATGTCCAGCGGTGTATTAGCAGCCTGTTGAAAAACGAGTTTTCACCCCTACCCGAATCTCCAAAGCATCAAGGAGCGAACGACTGATGTCTGCCGAAACGACGACTTTTACAGGCCAGCCGGTGCTGCATGGCGACGCCCTCACTAGCCTACTCGACCAGGCACTCGATGCCGAGGGCGGCCTGCTCCGGCTGGCGCCCAACTGGGTGCCGCGAAGCTTTCTGCACCCAGGCAAGCGAATCAAGTTGCATCCCCACGATTGGTATGCCTACGGGGCCCATCGGGGCGGCATTGATGAGCGCTGGTTTGGCAGCACGACCGATGCGGCAAATGACAACCGCGTTTGGCACGAAGGCCAAAGTTTCTGCGTTTTTGGCGGCCAGCAGTTTTTTCTGAGGGATGCCATTGCCGAGGCGCCGAAGCGAATCATCGGCGGCTCGCTCTGGGATACCTATGGCAAATGGCCTGTCTACTCGAAATTTTTCGACAACATGGGGCCGATTCCGCATCACATGCACCAAAGCTTTGAGGATGCAGCGCTGGTCGGCCAAGAAGGCAAACCCGAGTCGTATTACTTCTGCCCGCAGTACAACAATGTCGACAACAATTTTGCCTACACGTTTATGGGGCTGAACCCGGGGACGACGAAGGCCGACCTGCGGCGATGTCTGGAGAATTGGAGCCGGGGTGACAACGGCATTCTCGACCTGAGCGCTGCCCATCGGTTGCAGCGCGGCACGGGTTGGTTGATTCCGCCCGGCGTGTTGCACGCTCCGGGTTCGCTTTGCACGTATGAACCGCAATGGGGCAGCGACGTTTTTGGTATGTATCAGTCGTTGGTTGAAGGTCGCGAGGTGCCCTGGGCTTTGCTGGTGAAAGACATGCCCGAAGAAAAGCATCAAGACCTTGATTTTATCATCGAGCAGCTCGATTGGGAAAAAAACGTCGATACGCATTTTAAGGAGCACAACTATCTCGAGCCGATCGTTGCCGCGGAGGGCGAGGGCTGGGTCGATCGTTGGATCGTTTACGGATTGGTCGACGGCAAGCAACTATTTAGTTCCAAAGAGTTGACGCTCGAGCCGGGGGCGAAATGCACGTTAAAAGATCCTGGCGCGAGCAGTTGGATTACCGTGCAGGGCCGTGGGCGGATGGGGAGTCTCGATTTACAAACACCGGCGATGATCCGCTTTGGGGCGCTGACCGAAGACGAAGTCTTCATTTCGCACGAAGCGGCGACGGGGGGCGTCGAGATTGAAAACAGGGGGAGCGAGCCGCTGGTCGGCTTGCGTTACTTCGGGCCCGATGCGTTTGATGCCGTGCCCGAGGTGGGAGACTACCGGAAGTAAGAAAGAGTTTGACCACGAATAGCTCGAATAATACGAATGAAAGGAAGACAGAACACTAATCCTCGCTAATAAACACTAATCTGATTAGCGAGGATTAGCGCAGATTAGTGTTCCCTTTCCTTATTCGTGCTATTCGTGGTTCTTCATCCATTGAGCTTCGAGGACCGAAAACCATGCCCAACAATTTCCCCAAACTTCACAACGCTGCTTGGCCAGGAGTTGTCGGCAAAGAGCCCGAGACGCCGAATTCGCCGATCGAGCTTGATACGATGCTCGACTACACGGCTGCGGCTGAGGTCGACGGGCAGAAGTTCGATGGCGTCGATCTCTTTTTGTTCGATCCGCATGTGAGCATCGATTCGACGGTCGACGATCTCAAGACGTTGGCCGAGAAAGTGCAATCGCGTGGCTTGGTGATCGGCTCGCTTGTGGCCCCGGTTTGGGAACCGACGGGCGGCGGCAGTGCGATGGACCCCGGCGAGGGCCGCAAGGGGTTTCTTGCCCAAGTGCGAAAAGGTTGCTCGATTGCGAAGCAGCTACGCGAACTTGGCGTGCGTCCTTACGGCATCGTGCGAATCGATTCTTCGGCCGGGCCCGGCGATTGGTATGCCGATCCCGAAGGTAACCAAAAAATTATTGCCGAGACATTTCGGCAAGCGTGCGATATCGCAGCCGACCATGGCGAGCGATTGGCCGCCGAGGGCGAAATCTGCTGGGGCGGCATGCAGAGTTGCCGGCGGATGGTCGAGTTGCTCGAGCTGGTCGATCGACCGGGCGTGCTCGGATTTCAGGCCGACATGGCCCACACGCTGCTCTATACGCTTGGCTTCAACGCGCCGGAAGATCGCATTTTGCCGGAGGATTTTGATTGGACCGACACGGCGACTTTTGATGCGGCGTATACCAAGCTGACCGACGTGCTACGGCCCTGGACGATTGATTTTCACGTTGCCCAAAACGACGCGACCGTCCACGGCACCGGCAGCCACGACAAGACGGGTCGCCACTGCCTAGCCGACGACCCCAATGGAAAACTCGACATTACCAAGCAGGCGGGCTACTGGCTGCGTGAAGG
>JAADIN010000268.1 GCA_013151315.1 Planctomycetota bacterium
AACATTCGTTGCGCTGTCGCGCGTGGGCGTCCATCGCTGGGGACTGCCGCTGTGGTTAGTCGCGCCGGTAGTGTGGACCGGCCTCGACTGGCTGCGCAACCACCTCATGACCGGTTTTGGCATGGGCTCACTAGCGCACACGCAAGTGAAGTATCCTGCGATCATCCAAATCGCCGACCTCTTCGGCGAATACGGCGTGACGTTTCTCATCATGCTCGTCGCATCATGCCTCACAAATTTCACCCCCGACAGCGAGCCGTGGCGTCCCCGCCCACGATTTTGGCAACTCCTCCCCAGCACGATCGCCTTAGCTGCAACGATTTTTTATGGCTCTTGGTCTACTGCCGTGCCGATTGCGAAACCGCAAGCGGGTGTTCGCATCGCACTGATCCAAGGAAACACACTCGCCGACTGGAAAAATGATCCAGAAAAACAGAACAGTCGCAAATCGTCGCCGAATATCTGCAACTTTCGCAAGACGCAGTCAAGGAGTCACTCCGCCACGATGGACGAAAGGTCGATCTGGTGATTTGGCCAGAAACCTCTTTCCGGCAACCGCTTGTTACGGTGGCCGAGGGTTACGACCCTCCGAAAGATCGGGTCCACCCTTCGTATCTCGCTGCCGGACAATCGCAATTAACCGAGCTCACCAAACTCCTCGGCACGGCAGTCCTAGTCGGCATCGATCGTATTCACCTCTTTCCCGACGACCAGGGACAACCCGACTACGATTCCTTTAACTCTTCGGTACTGGTCGACTCACAAGGAACAATCCTCGGCACGTACGACAAAATGCACCGTGTGCCGTTTGGCGAATACATTCCGTTTGCCGAGTGGTTCCCGTCGCTCTATGGGTTCACGCCACTCACAGGCGGTACGGAAGCAGGTCAGGGGCCTGCTGAGAATCTTCGGCTTGGCGAAGTGCTCATTGCTCCGAACATTTGCTACGAGACGGCCGTGCCCCATCTCATTCGCCGGCAAGTCAACGGGGCTAGCGAAAGCACCATGCCTGACGTGATGATAAATCTCACGAACGACGCCTGGTACTGGGGTTCCAGCGAGCTGGACATGCACTTGGCCTGCGGCGTGTTTCGGGCCATCGAGATGCGTACCCCGCTCGTAATCGCAGCCAACGGCGGCCTCTCGGCCTCGATCGATGCTTACGGCACGACTGGCCAAGTTACCCATCGGCAGCAGACCGAGTTTCTGCTGGTCGATCTGGAAGGCTCCACCATGACGAGCCTCTATCGAACGTGGGGCGACTGGTTTGCGATTGGATGTGTGCTATGCTGTGTGGTTTTTGGTGTAAGTCGTCGCAAGCGACGACGTTAAATTCCGCAATCCGAATTCCGCACTCAAAAATGTCGGTCGTGCTCCAACTTCAAGATGCCCATAAACGCTACGGCGAGCAGGAACTGCTCGACGGCACGAGCTGTGCGCTGGCTGACGATCAGAAAATCGGCCTCATTGGTCGCAATGGCGCAGGCAAAAGCACGATCTGCCGCGTGCTGCTGGGCGAGGAGGAACTCGACAAGGGCGAAGTCGTTCGCAGCCGTAAACTTCGGCTCGGTTATCTTCGCCAGCACGATCCGTTTCACGAAGGCGAAACGGTGCTCGGCTTTCTAATGCGAGACAGTGGCCAACCCGAATGGCGCTGTGGCGAGATCGCTTGGCAATTCCAACTACCCGACGCGATGCTCGACCAGCCGGTGCGAGAGCTCTCCGGCGGATGGCAAACACGTGTAAAACTTGCTGCGCTGTTGCTGCACGACCCCAACCTGCTGATTCTCGACGAACCGACGAACTTCCTCGACCTGCGCACACAAATGCTGCTGGAAGAATTCCTGCGAAGCTTTCGCGGGGGTTGCCTGATTGTTTCCCACGATCGCGCATTCCTCAAACGCACATGCAACAACACGCTGGAGATTTCGCGAGGACAGTTGACCATGTTCCCTGGCGATGTCGATGCGTATCTCGAAAACTTGGCCGAGCGCCGCGAGCACGACCACCGCGTGAACGCGGCCACGCTGACCAAACGAAAACAACTCGAAACCTTCATCAACAAAAATCGGGCCAACGCCAACACGGCAAGCCAAGCTCGCAGCAAGGCGAAGCAACTCGAACGGCTCGAACTGGTCGAAGTGCAAGGCGAAGAATCCGAGATACGATTTAGCTTCCCTGAAGTGCAACCTCGGCAAGGCCCCGCACTGCGGACCGAGCAACTGGCGATCGGCTATCCCGACCTCGGGGTGGCAACGGGCGTGCAGCTCGAAATGGATCACGGCTCGCGCATCGGCATCGTCGGCGACAACGGTCAGGGAAAAACCACGTTTTTGCGCACGATTTGCGGGTCGCTCGAGCCGCTGGCCGGCCGAATGAAATGGGGCTTTGGTTGCCAAGTAGGCGTCTATGCCCAGCATGTCTACACAACGCTTCCCGAAGACCAGACGGTCGAAGACTATCTTCACTACCAAGCCGCCGACGGAACCACGATCCAGCAAGTCAAAGATGTTGCCGGCAGCTTTTTGTTCAGCGGCCCCTTAGTCAAGAAAAAGATTCGCGTCCTCAGCGGTGGTGAAAGGGCACGACTCGTCTTGGCAGGTCTGCTGCTAGAAAAACACAACGTGCTGATTCTCGACGAACCGGGCAACCATCTGGATGTCGAGACCGTCGAGGCGTTGGCCGACGCGCTGTGCCGTTACCAGGGCACCGTCATTTTCACGAGCCACGATCGCCACTTCATGCACCGCGTCGCGACGGCCGTGGTTGAAGTACGCGATGGCAGCGTCACCAGCTATCCAGCCAGCTACGACGACTACGTCTACCGCATACGAAAACAACTCGAAGCCGGCCTACGAGCCGAACACACCACTCGTGGCGAGAGCAAGCCGAACGTAAGCACCGGCCCCCGCAAGCTGGGCGGTCGAGAAGAGCGCGATCTGCAAAAAAAACTGAAGGCCGTCGAGCGAAAGATCGCCAACCTGGACGAAACCAAGAAGGCTATCAATCATCAATTGCTAACCACCAGCGTGCCGAAAGAAGCCCAAGAGCTTCACGAGCAGCTTACCGCGATCGCTGCGGAAGTCGAGCAATCGGAGGAGACGTGGCTGGAGATTTTTAATGAGCTAGAGGGGAATTAGTCGAGTCCCATCAAGTTACTCAATGCTTTCAGCATCCAGCAGGCGGGCTGAATGGTGAATTGCCACCAAGTAGACGTCGTTCTTTTCAGAACGATAGATTACCCGGTAATTGCCCTGCAGAACCTCGCGGTAAGTTTGGGTATCGTCCTCCGCAACATGGCCACCCAAATTCGGATGTTGCTGCAGCAACTCAATACGCGTGATCATCTTCTGCGCAAATCGTTGAGCAGCCAACGGAGCGTCTTGGGCAATGTATTCGATAAGTCGCTCGAAATCACCAATCGCATTTTCTGTCCAGATCAGACGAGCCATTTTTCTAACCGCTTCTTTGCATTTTCATGCGAAAGCAATTCGCCGGCACGGATCTGCTGCTCGCCTAGCTCGATTTTTCGCAAAAGATAAATTTTTTCGAGAAATTCATCGACATCAACTTCCTCGGCGAATGCATCGAGCGCTTGCTGAACTTTTGCCTTTAGCACGGGAGTACTCTCCTTGAGATGAATTCTGCACACCGCTTATTCTATTGTACCACACTTGTTGGCTTGGACGAGATCAACGCAACTGCAAGTCTAGTTGCCGCATGGCTGCTGCCGCAGTAAACTAGATTCTTATGCCGTCACCTCATGCCACCGATTCTTCGCTACCTACTTCGACCCATCCACCCCGCGACCCTTGGAAGCTGCACGCGATGGCCCTCGACGATGTTGCCGATCGACTTGCGCGGATTACCCAAGCCCTGCACACGGCTGATGTGCCCTATGCGCTCGTCGGCGGACAAGCCGTCGCGATCTGGGTTGCTACGCGAGACCCGGCCGCCGTCCGGACAACCAAGGACGTCGACCTATTGATCAGTCGAGACGACCTGGGCCGCGCCCGCGCCGCTGCCCGTACCGTCGAGATGGATTATTTTGAGACTATGGGCATCGGCATGTTTTTGGATCAGCGCGATCCCAACCCGCGTCATGCAGTCCATTTGATTTGGGCGGGAGAACTTCTACGGCCCGGTTTGCCGCTGCCTTCGCCTGATGTCGACGATCGAACCACCTTGCCGGGCGGCCATGAAGTCATTTCGATCGAAGGACTGGTACGCATGAAGCTGATGGCCAACCGCGACCAAGACCGCGTACATCTTCGAGACATGATCGACGTCGGCTTGGTCGAACGCGCCCTGTTGGCGGGGTTACCGGAAGAACTGGCAACCCGGCTGGAATTGCTCTTGGACGAGATGGGGCGATGATCACTTTCCCTTTCGCCGCAGCCCCACCACCGCCGGATGGTAGGTACGGACATCCCACCCCTCTCGCTCTTTTTTCGGGGCGCGATCTTTTTTCTGGATAACCGAGCCGGGCAAGAGCTCGAAATCAAAACGTGGGTCTGCTTCGACGGCCATCATGCTGCCGACCGGCATGCGTGCGAGGATCGCCTCGATCAGTTCGAGCATCTCTTGCTGGCGATCGACATAAAACACATAGGGAGGGCTGCAGAAGACAAGCCAGGGGAATCCGAATTCTGCATTCGGAAGGTCTCTCTTTCCCCAAAGAAACGCGCTCGTCATCAACAGCTCGGTGCGGTCGTCGACTTCTAGCGTCTGGATATTTTCTTCGACAACCCTGGCCGTTGGTATGTGCTTTTCGATGAAGGTTGCGCTCACCGCTCCTCGGCTAAGGGATTCCAAGCCGAGTGCCCCCGTGCCGGCGAAGAGGTCGATCGCATGACAGCCCTTTACCTCGGGACCAATGAGATTGAAAATCGCCTCACGAACACGGTCTTTCATGGGCCGGGTCGTCGGATCGCCATGATAGCGAAGCTTGCGGCCGCGAAAATGACCGCCGATGACCCGAAGATCCACAGGTTGATGGGGGTCGCTAGATTTGGAGTGCGGTTTTCCCATCGCGGTTCCCTATTGAACTGGTTAGTCAAATGATTCGGCTGCCTTGCGACAACCAACTATGTTATCTTGAAGGGCTATCGTACCCCCGATTCCTTGTGCTTACAAACCGCCTGAGGCGACCGCCCATGACTCGATTTACTCTTGCCGTTCTTTTTCTCTTCAGTTTCACTGTAGGTGCCGCAACGGGTCAGCCTTCAGCAATCGAAGCCAAGCAATCGTTCGATCAACTGCAAAAGCAATGGATCGATTTGACGGTCCGCTTGCGGCAGGCACATCAGCAGGCATCTCAGAAAAATCCCGGCAGCACCACCAAGCAAGGGTCGATCGACGGAGAGATCCAAAAACTCCTTGCCGAGTCGGAGGCGATGGTTGGCAAGATCGTTGCGGCCGGATTGGATGTCTACCGGGCCGATCCCAAAGGCTATCCACGCGTGAACGAAACTTTGGTGTCGATCGCGGGCTTCTACGTCACCGGTGACCCCAACGGCGACGGCGGAGACCAATATGAAAAATCTTTGCCGGTTATCCGTGCGATGCTCGAAGCTGGCGCAGGCAAAGAATCGCCAACCCTCTGGCTTTGGGGCGGTGTGTGCGCTTATCAGACCAACGACTACGATTTGGCAAAAAAGTATTTCAATGCGGCCCACGACGCGGGATTGTTAGACGGCCCGCCGCCCGGTCGAGGCCCCGGCGATCCTCAGAACCGCATCTGGGAATTGGCAAAAAATTCCATTAAGACGCTCGCAGCCAACCAAAAAGACTGGGAGAAAGAGGACCGCATTCGCGCTGCCGAAGCGGAGGCGGATGACTTGCCTCGCGTCAAGTTCCAGACCTCCCGAGGCGACGTCGTCATCGAATTGTTTGAAAACGAAGCGCCGCAAACCGTGGCGAGTTTTCTTACCTTAGTCAAACAAGGTTTTTACGATGGCATCGTCTTTCATCGCGTGCTGCCTTCCTTCATGGCCCAGGGGGGCGATCCCACCGGCGCCGGTAGCGGCGGGCCCGGATACTCGATCCGTTGCGAATGCCATAAGCCCGGCTATCGCAAACACTTTCGCGGCAGCATGAGCATGGCCCATGTAGGTCGCCGCGACACGGGCGGCTCGCAGTTTTTCCTGACGTTTGTTTCGACAAGCTATCTCGATGGCCGCCACACCGTGTTCGGCCGGGTGATCGAAGGCATGGACGTCGCCTCCTCGATCAA
>JAADIN010000198.1 GCA_013151315.1 Planctomycetota bacterium
GCAGCAGCGAGCTGGTTGATCGAATTGGTGATCCCCGCCTTGGGAGCTTGCTGCAGCAGCGGCACTCCGTTGTTGCGGACCTCAACCATCACTCGATAGTCATTCGGGATTTGCCAGAAGATGTCGCGACCGATCGTCTCCTGGGCCTTCTTGAAGCCGATTTGGCCGTTGTCTTGGCCGACACGATTGACCACGATTTTGACTTTCTCGCGTAGCGACGGGTCCTCATCAAAAGTCACCATCAGTCGGACGACATTCCTGAGGCATGGCAAGTCGAGCTGCGTCACCATCAAAACCTCGTTAGCCAGGTGGATCGCTTCCATATCCAGGCTGCTATAACTTTTTGACGTATCAATCACGACAAAAGAAAACGAAGACTTGAGCAATCCGACAATACGCTGCAGGCTGTCGGGCGTAATGAGCTGCGCATCCTCGAGTTGGACAGGCCTGGGCAGTAGGTGCAATCCCGAAGAGTGTTTGGTCAGCGATTTCTTGAGCAATGTCAAATCAAGACGCGAAATATTTTGGGCAACATCGGCCAACGTGTATTCGGGAATCGTATCCAAAAACACATCGGCATCGCCTAAAGCCACATCGAGATCGATCAGCACGACCGAGTTCTCATGATCGGCCGCCAAAGCACAAGCGAGATTCACCGCCACACTCGAAGATCCGACTCCCCCGGTAGCCCCCGTCACGGCGACTACCTTGCACTCTCTCCCGGCGGCGTCGGTGTCGCTTCCTTTCGCGCGATTGACTCGCTGCAGCGCTGCGGCCAAATCCTCCTCGCTGAGCGGCTCGGTGAGAAATTCTTTTGCACCCGCTCGCATCGACTCCAGAATGAGCCGGCCATCCGTAGAACTGCTCGAGACCAATATCGCACAATCGGGCGCCACCGAGGAAAGCTCAGTCACCAGTTCAATGGCTCGGGCCGGATCGCTATCCATCGCGATGAGCCCAATATCAGGCTTCGTCTGCTCGACGACGTCGGCAAAGAACTCGTACTGAGAACACTCGGCCTCAAGCCACACCGTATCCAAGCCCAAGAGAACCGTTTTGAGGTTCTCACGAGTCGCATCGTTGGGGTCGACCAGGGCTATACGAAGTACGCTAGGCATAATTCTCTTTAATGAGCACAGGCCGTCGTGGCCGACGGCGCTAACGGACGCGGTTTGGCGAGGATGAAGATTTCGTTAGCGCCGTCGGCCACGACGGACACCCGGCACGTACTCTTCTTCCCTTTTTATCAACGTCGTGGCTATTTGGCGAAGTGTTACTTAATTTTCAACATCATAACCGAGTGGACCAATCAGGCCCGGGGTGGTCGTACTGTTGGCTCTTGGTTGATGCGCACTGCGATAGGAACGGTTGTCGCGGCTGAACTGAGCTGGCATCTGCTGCCGAAGCCACGGAGACCCTTGTTGAGTAGAAGGGTTTGAGGCGGTAGGATCGGGAAGCGACTGATAGGCCGGATCAGGGTTTCCTCCCACAGGCTCCGGTTGCATGATCGGCATTGATTCTGCTGGATCAACAAGCATGGGCGGCGAAACTTCCCTATACGGTTGGCCGGCATTCGACGGATAGGCCACATCAGAAATTATCGTGGCACCCCCAGCCGAGTTGCAGGAGGAACATTGGCTACAATTCTGTCCACCGCAATTTCCTGGAGCACAGAGGCCACATGTGGGAACTTCCAAGTGCCCGCCAAAGTAAAGCTGTCGATTGGACGGCGAAACGGTTTCCATCCCCGGACCACAAGGGGGCACTTCGTGCGGCTCCATGCCGTCAACAAATTCTGGCGTGACCATAATCAAGAGCTCAATCTCGTTGACCTCTTCCTCGACACTTCGGAACGCAGCACCGATGTAGGGAATATCACTCACAAAGGGCAAGCCACGTTCAATAGCATCCACGCGAGTCTGCACCAAACCAGCCAACGCGAGCGTTTGGCCTGATTTCAGTTCTACTGCCGTATCGACGGTCCGAACCCTCAAACCTGGTACGGTAAAGGAATTGAGAACCACGCTACGGGAATCATCGATTTCGCTAATACGTGGCCTGACTTCCAGACGGATATTTCCATTGCCTAACACAATCGGCAAGAAATCGATCTGCGTACCAAAGGGTTTGTATTCAATGGTGTTCTGTCCCAGTCCCGAAGGAACAACGATCGGTATTTCGCCGCCCACGTTGAAATGGGCAGGTCTGCCACTTATTGCGACGATCGTCGGGTCGGCAAGTACTTTGGCGACATTATTTTGCTGCAATGCGTTGATAATGGCGGCAAAACTATTATTTCCGTTAACTACGCCTACGGCAAAAGTC
The DNA here is from genome assembly GCA_013151315.1 of Planctomycetota bacterium. Classification (GTDB taxonomy): domain Bacteria; phylum Planctomycetota; class Planctomycetia; order Pirellulales; family Lacipirellulaceae; genus Bythopirellula. The sequence continues at coordinate 2,326 of JAADIN010000198.1, forward strand.
TGATTTCCGAAAGTTGCCGAGCTGGGATTAATATTTACTGAGTTAATAAGACTCGAGACACTAGAAGCCACGATATTTTGGCCACTAATCTGTGCCCAATCGACTCCCAAACGTCGCAGCTTCGTTCGCGAGACTTCCATGACCTTGACTTTGAGCAACACCTGTTGCACGCCGCCGACGCTAATGTTGTTGATGATCTTGGGGGCGTAGTCCTCGGCCAGACGTATGATTGGGCTTACTGCTTCGGGACGCTCCACGAACCCTTCCAGAACGAGACTATTGGTGAGGCGAACCACGTTGACTGAGGACGAGGGGAACAGTCGCTTCAAAGCGAGCTGCAGCTCACGCACATCCCCATAGATCGTCACATCGACGGTATAGACCTTGCCTTCTTCGTCCCACAGGTTGACCTGAGTCACCCCCGGCTTGCGGGCAGCAAGCTGAATCTGGTTCGCACTGAGCGCCGTGACCGTCACCAAATCCGGGTTGTTGACCACCATTTTCGGAATGCGCTTTTCGAGCGTAAGAATACGGCTCGAATTGACCGTAAGCTCCAAACGTTCGGTGCCGTTGGTAATGTTTTGGATCACACTCTGCTGGGCAGAAGCCGAGTTGCCCTGAATGGACAACAGGCCTGCAAGCCCGAGCGTAAGACAGGTCAGCGCCGATCGAACCTTGATGGGCGTGCGCGGAGTCGATTTTGCGTACATCCTTGTACTTCCTTCGCGTTAGATCCAACCAGCTCGGAGTCCCCCCATGGGATATCTCCTTGACTGGCCGTATTGAATTCGAGACGTCCCTGCCTCAAACCCTTGGGTCTTATTTCAAATCAATTGCGTTATTGACTACTTTTTCAATTCGATCGGAAATTCATCGTCTTCTAAATCAGTCTCCTCGTCATCTGACGACATGGAATCTACCGCACCCGCCGTTCCAAAATCATCCTGACCCTCGGCGTCCAGCGGCTCGCCCGTCTCGGCATCGAATTGCAATTCTTGGACTTCGTCGGGAAAGATGACCTTCATCTTGAAAGGAGGGGTCGTCTCGACCGCCATGCTCTGCTGGAGAGCATTGGCGAGACCCGCAGCGAGGCCGCCTTCGGGTTGGCTCGTTCTCTCTCCTTGCTCAAACTCACGACTATTGGAGTCGCTGCGAGCGAGGAGATCATCAATGGATTGTTCCCAATCGTCGACGATTTTTTCATCGTCCGGATGACGAGGAATCAAGCTAATGTCGCCCAAATTTTCGGCGGTGGTGATTCGATTGGCTTGCTGAGGCGTGACGATCAGCGAAACCGTTTTTGCGACCGTCCGAGCCTCGGCCCCGTCGGCCGACCGTTGGATCGTTTGATCGACCGCGTAAACACGAACGTTCTGCATGATGATCTTGGTGAACGAATCGGCAATCGATTCGCGCTCGTTCTTCTTGACATAAAGCTGTAGATCAACACGGTCGCCGGGGCTCAACAGGCCCGCCACACTTTTCTGGGCGTCGACCGAGATAGTTTTCAGACGCATGCCAGACGGAATGCCAGCAATCGGGTCGTGAGTCTGACCCTTAGGCAGAAACTTGCCGTCGAGCAGAGGCTCTCCCTCGAAAATGACCGTTCGAGGGCGGCGTTCTTCGATTTCTTCCCACTTGGTAATGGCGCCGACGGGCACTTTGTCCTTCGGCCATTCCTGTAAAGAAACCATGCCTTCGTCAAGTGGATCGCCCAGATTGATATTCTGGAGCGCAACGTAGATAGGCACCGTTGCGACGGTCGCTTGGTTCTTGCCATCAAGAACTTGGCTAATGCCAACCGACGCGACGAGGCCGCAAAAGAGCGCAAGGCCCAACAATACTAAAGACTTCGGACGCATCATACCCCCCCGGCATGTGGTCTACTTGTAGCCGGGCCTTGGAACCGTACCGAACGGTTCCGCCCTGCGAGCTACGTGAGCTTGTCAGTTTCTTCGGCACGACTGTTGCAAACAGTCCAGGGTAATCGAACAAATTGGGTTACCAGCTATCAGCTAGTGCTTTGCCAATCCGTAAAAATTGGGGTCCATGTTGTGAGCCGTAGGCGCTAGCCTCGGGTTTCCTTCGCTTCCGCACGGCGCTAGCCGCGGGTCGCCCTCGAAGCCAACGCCACCTCCTCCAACCCGACGCTAGCGCGTTGCGGCTCACGTTACTTCAAAACACGCGATTACAGCTGCATGCCGTTCCAGGCAAAAAAGGCAATCGAACCGATAGCGATCGGAATCCCGTAAGGCAATAAGAACATACTCGGCTTCCGCTCGGCAGCAATCTTTGCCAACTTCTCTGGATCTTTGACGGAAGTGATTTCGTCAAGGAGAAAGAAAAATTGCGCCTGATGCTTGGCCCAAGACTTCGTCCAAAGCACCATCCCGACAGCAATGACGGCACCCACGATCGCCGAGACGGCAAAGGCATAGCACGTGGTCGTGCCCCACATCCAGGCACCGACGCCTGCTAGCAACTTGACATCGCCAGCTCCCATGCCGCCGATCGCATAAAGAGGCAGCAGCAGCGCCAGTCCGACCGCTGTGCCAATGAGGCTATACATCAAGCCTTCCCAGCCCGCGTAGGGCGAGAGGGCCACACTGTAGACCCAGCCGCTGATAATCATCGGAAACGTGATCCAATTGGGCACCTTGAGTTTCAATCCATCGATCACGGCCGCGACGACCAGAGTGATCGTCACCACCCAAACGTGCCAAGTCTCTGCGAGCCAAGTGAGGGTTTCGTTGTATTCGGGCATAGCTGCTATCTCAAAATAAATGGGGATCAGGGTTCGTTCGCGGCCTTCGGGTTATCCGCGAGACATAAACAGGCAGGAAATGATTGCGGTCAGAGCAGTGAAGCAAAAACACGCCAACTGGCATGTCGCGACTAACATTTCCTCGGGTATCAGGCTTATCATGGCGATTGCCCTCTTTTCTTAGGGGACTGCTTGTCCGGTAACTAACGAACCCTAGCTTACTTTTTCGCAGAAGGAAGGTGATAGCAAGCCATCTAGCCTGCGATTCCGTCATATATTTTTGGCATGAGCCGATTTGGCGCTAGCCACGGTTGCTTGAAAAACCGTAGCTAGTGCAGCGTTACCTCTTAATTTTAGGATGAGCCGTAGGCGCTAGCCTCGGGTGGAAGCGAAGAAAACCCGAGGCTAGCGCCTACGGCTCACAACACGGCTCATCTAGAGAGCATGGGGGCTGGAGATCCCCTCTCCGGCAAGAACAAAAAGACCCTCTCGGGACATGGGTCCCGAGAGGGTCAGAAATCGCATCTATAGTTGCTTCAGGGAGGAATCAACGATCTGTTGGTTCGCAATCCCTAAACCAAATAGGGTGTCGATATCATCTCCGTTGCGGCTTACAAGGCGGCGGCCGCTTCTTGGAACTTGGCACTGGCAGCGGTACCAACGGCACCAACGGCTCCCAAGCAGACGATGATAATCAGGGCCAGCATGACGGCATACTCAACCGCGGTTGGTCCATCTTCAGAGACGAGAAACTGTTGTACTTTCTTAGCAAAACCCTTCATAGCATTTCTCCAATGATGTCGCCTCAAAGGCGAACACCCTACAAGGTTGTCAGGAGCTTTTGATGGCTCCCGTTGTTCGATTCTGGCATCGCGTCCAGGCTGCCATGCCTAGAAGAACCTGCGAGTTGGCGATGTTCAGGACCTCAATAAAAACGATAAGCACAGGCCTCATTTCGCTGAGCAACTCTCACCAAAGACATCCGTGAGAAACCAAAACTGGTCAAGGAGAAGAGAAGCTTAGCCGGCGTGTGCCTCAGCACACCCCGTTGAAGCCGTCAGACAACCCGTCAGTCCGACTCCACATGAAACCTATGTCAGTTCTGCCTGATGTCAAACGATTGGTGGTTTTCCAGGAGATTTTTTACCCCTCGACCCAATCAAACGTCCCGAGGTTTACCAAACGCGATTCGACTTGCTCGAAATGATGCCAATGGCAAACTCATGTTGCCATTTCGCAGCATCACCTATAGAGCAAATACGTGACCCCAGGCCTAGGCTTTGTCATGTCTAAAAATTGGGGTTGTCAAAGACCTAGGCCAAACGGACAGGCGAACTGCAAAGTCAGATAAACCGCCAAGGACGCCAAGAGCGCCAAGGAACGAGCTGCAAGAAAACACCTGTTTTTAAGCAAATTTCTTTTTTCCTTGGCGATCTTGGCGCACTTGGCGGTTCAAAAAATAGACTTTGCAATCCTCCTGGCCAAACGGACTGACGTCAGACACGACGGCCGAAAATCCCTGCTCATTTTTCGGGCCTCTCCTCCATACGATCCCCCCAACACGATCTGCGATTGTAGGAAAGTGGTCTCGATTCAACCCGCACACCTAAATTGAGACGGTTCCGCAAACTACGGTTACCTGTGGACAACCCTCGTGCGCTAAGCCGCCCCCCGTCAAACCGAATTATGACTACAACAATACAACGTCCAGATAATGAGGCGGCTGCGAGTCCTGACGATTCGGCAACCGCAAGTTCGCATTTCATCGCGGAAAAATCTGCGTCGCGGCTAACGGCGGCAGTGGCGATCGGTCTTGCCCTGTTTGGGTCAGGTGCCGCAGGGCTCATGAACCAAGTCATTTGGCAACGGTCGCTGAAGGTCTGGCTCGGTGGCAGCGAATCGATTTGCTCGATGGTCGTGGTGCTCGTCTTCATGGCCGGACTGGGACTCGGTTCCCTTGCCATGAGCAAGCGTGCCCGCAAACTAAGAAGTCCCTTGTGGACGTTTGGCTGGATTGAAGCGGCATTGGTAGCGGTAAACATCGGTATCTGCTTCCTCCTTTCGGCCGACATTTCTCATTCGGTATTTGCCGTCGCCAAGGTAGCCGTTGCCGCGGGAGTGCCCCTGCTGTTGCTCTACGGCCTAGCCGCGACGGTAATACTGGCGATTCCCTGTTTGCTCATGGGCATGACGATGCCGCTCGCGGCCGAAACATGCCAGCGCGACCTGGGTATTCAAAATTCGCGCGTGATCGGCTTGCTGCTGTTCGTCAACACACTGGGCAGCGTGCTGGGCACGATTTTTTCTAGCGGGACAATGCTCCCGATTCTCGGCCAATCGAAAAGCTTGTTGCTCGCGGCGGGACTCAATGGGCTCGCGGCAATACTGCTGTTTGCCCTCTACCGGTTCCGCCGTCAGAGCCTCCCCACCCCATGCCCACGGATTCAGGCCGAGACAACCAACCCAAGAGGCTGGCGGCCCAATTTTGAAGAAAAACTGGCGTTGGGACTCGGGTTTTGTTCGCTCGGATACGAGATGTATCTGTTTCGACTGATTCCGCTTCGACACGAGCCGTTGCCATTTACGTTTGCCGCGGTACTCGCAGGATTTTTGGATTTTTGCTGTTTTGGAGCGTAGGAGCCGCGCTAAGCTCGCGACGACGCACCCTGTCGCTCTCGCTCGGCTTGCGACTCTGCGCTTTGACCTGCGTCGCGTCGATCCCCATGTTTGTTTTCGACCAAACGATGGCAATCCAAAACACCGCGACCCTGGTGCAGTTTGTATTGGCCAAAACGCCCTACTTTATTCCTTGCCTCCTGTTTGGCTACCTGTTTGGGCAAGTTTCACAGCAGGCGGCCAAGTCGTGGGGCGAAGACATCGGCCGACTTTACGCATGGAACACGCTGGGCGCGTGCCTGGGCATTTTCCTGACGACTTTCATCGGCTACGAGATGCCGTTTTTTGCCATGCCGCTAGTACTGGCCCTGCTGCTTTTTGCAATGCAAGAATACACATTAACCCAAGCGACACGTGGCACAGAGACTTTCAGCAACAGCAGACGACGTTGGACACTTCCTCTGACCGCAGCGCTGGCTACGGTCGTCGGTTGTCTCACGCTCGACTTGTCTCAATTGATCCCCGAACAACGGATGTATTCGGGGCGAGACGGAGTGATTATGATCCACGACAATGGCAATTTGGTCTGGGATGGCCTCTGGCACTCAAAACTCTCGCAAGACGAGACGACGACCACATCGGCACGAATAACTGGTCGGTCGCCGTTTGTCCCGTTTTTTGCCACCCCACCGGTGAAATCGAAGACGTTTGCGTCATTGGCATGGGCACTGGCATCACGGCAGGCACGCTCGCCAAGCTTTCCGCCATAAAGCAAATTGACGGATACGAAATTAGTACCGTCCTGAAACAAGTTTATCGCGACTATTCCGCAGGTACGCTCGACCTAACGAATAACAGAAAAATCAATCTCATCTGGCAGGATGCCCGAACCGGTTTATCTCTGAACAACAAGCAATACGACCTGATCCAAACCCAGCCGCTCTATCTCAAACAAGCCGGCAGTTCGCTGCTCAATTCGCTTGAGTTCTTCCAACTCGTAAAGCGACGACTAAAACCGGGCGGCGTATTTTGCCTCTATTCCAACGGCACTGCGGAGCAAGCCTTTACGGTCCGAGAAACGGCCGACCAGGTTTTTCCATACCGGGTCTCGTTTTTCGAGGGCTATCTTGTTGTGTTGTCGAACGACCCGATCGAGATCGACGAGCAGATGCTGTCCAATCAGCTTGCTTCTGACGATCCCCTGTGGAGCGAAATTTCCAAATTCCCACCCACTTCGACCGGCAAGAAAATCATGGCGCTGCTCGACTCTCCAAAGCTACAAGCTGGAGTGGGAACCTTAATTATTACGGACGACCATCCCCTGGTTGAATATCCCCAGATGCTTAGGCAGCGCGTGAGGCAAACGCAGAGCAAGTTGCTGTTGCCGACGCCAAAGGCCGTGCTCACGCCGGTCGCCATGCCGTAATCCCTAGTGCAACAAGCCTCGCAACGAATCTTGCAGAAAAAAGGCGTACTCCACTGGAGAGTGAAAATCCATGAGTCGAGACACCGGACTAAAGCTGGCCATCATGAGCATCACCGCAATACTTGCGGTGGGTCTTTTGGCCACCAAGGGGATGTCGTTCTCGGTCCGTGAATTGGCGGGCCCACTCGGAGTGTTGGGATCGCTGGGGCCGTGCGCTGTCTTCTACCATCGACGCCAAACGCCGCAATTCGTGATGACCTTGCTGGCCCTCATTCAGTTCATGGTTTTTACCTCCTGCTTTACCGTCGCTATGTACGGCGTCGCTGCACTGGGCGCTCCGCTCGCCGACGAACTGTTGGCATCTGTCGACCAAGCGATGGGGCTGCACGTCCCTGCGATCGTGCAATGGGCCAACGAACATCCTCAGATCAATCGATGGCTGATGCTGGCATACCACTCGGTCACCCCGCAAACCTTGATCGTTGTCTTGATACTGGGGTTTCTCAACCAGCGCCGTCCGCTCGAAGCGTTCGTACTGCGATACATGATCTGCCTCATGATCACGCTCCTGTTTTTTGCCCTGGTCCCCGCCGAATGTCCCTTTACGCATTACGGATTTGCACCCAGTCCGCACCAGGCGCACTATCTGGAGCATCTGCAAGGAGTCCGCAGCGGCGAGCGAACCATCGTGTCTCTCACCGACAGCGAAGGATTGGTCACATTCCCATCGTTCCACACGTCCTACGCAATCCTGCTGACGGCCGCCTTCTGGCGTCGTTGGCGACTGTTTGTTCCCTTTGCCATCGTGAATAGCGCCGTTGTTGCGGCCACGCTCACCAGCGGCTGGCACTACGGCATCGACATCCTGGGCGGCATCGCCGCCGCCATCGCCGCGATCCTCATCGCCAATCGCTTGCAGCGCTGGCTGTATGCTGAGAGCCCCACGACTTCCGCAGTTGCCGAAACCGCGTAGGCGGAGAGGGTAGGGCATCTCCCAAGAAGAGAGGGGTCGAAAAAGAAAAAAGTGGAGGATACCGGGCTCGAACCGGTGACCTTTTGGCTGCCAGCCAAACGCTCTCCCAACTGAGCTAATCCCCCGTACTTGGAAATCTGCCACCCACCGACCCCCATTCCCCCTCCCAAAAAAAGGTGAGGCTGAAGGTAGAGGCTGGCCAATCGTGCAACAAGCTGGCAAACTATCAGCCTCAACCCGAGCTGTCAATGTTGCCCCGATCTGTCCATGCCCCATCTTACCAAAAAGAAAAGGCTCCTCTTCGTCACGATCAAGCTCCTCCTTGCGGTGACAATCCTTGGATTTTTGATAGCGCGCATCCAAGCCCACGATGGCTTTGAGAGACTGCTCAACGAGCCCAAACATTGGCCCTCGCTGCTGCTAGCTCAGGGGCTAGTCCTGGTCGGTTTCTCGCTCAGCTTTGTGCGATGGTACTTGCTAATTCGAGGTCTGGGACTCCCCTTCGAATTGCGAGATGCCTTTCGCCTCGGCTCGTTGGGGTACATGCTCAATCAGGTCTCGCCGGGCAGCGTGGGCGGCGATCTACTGAAAGCCGTTTTTATTGCCAAAGAACATCCGGAAAAGAAGACCGAAGCCGTAGCAAGCGTCTTACTCGATCGGGTGATTGGTCTCTATGCGATTTTGCTGGTCGCGAGCGTGGGCCTAATCCTGGTCGGGCAAGCGGCCCCGATTGGTCAAACAACCCCGATTGGTCAAACAACACAGCCCCATGCCATTTTCAGTACCATGCAAACCATCGTATGGACCGCCACGGCAATAGGGACCGTGGGGCTGATGCTCGCCTTGAGCCCCGCTGCCACCGGAAATCGTGTCCGCCTGCTGACCGATCACATTCCCGTGGTGGGCCACTTCTTGATCCGCTTGCTCGAGACCGTCGCCGTGTACCGCAGCCGGCGTCGCTATCTTGCCGGCGCGCTGAGCCTCGCTTTGATCACCCACAATCTCGTCATCGTCGCTTTCTGGTTCATTTGCCGAGCGCTGCCAGTCTACGATCCTTTGTTAATTGAAAATGCCTCAATCGTTCCCCTCGGGCTAGCCATTAGTGCCATTCCTCTCACGCCAGGGGGGTTGGGAACTCTCGAAGCGGGCTTCGAATTTCTTTATACGACGATCGGAGCAGCCGAGGGCGATGGCACCATCGTCGCGCTGACTTATCGTGCGATGACCTACGGAGTCGCAAGCATCGGCGCATGCTATTACCTCACGGCGAGAAAAAGCGTCGACCGCCTGATCCACGAGGCAGAGGCCCTTGCCGAAAACGAATGACAAATTCACGAGAGCATATCTCCCATGCGCATTCCGCAGCGAGCCGGCTCGTCCCCGAGCCCGAATGCCACAAACGGCTCACTTGATCAGAACTCGCAAAAGAGAGTTGCACTCTAGCCCAAAGTGAAAAACTGACTCCCCCTGAATTTGCATTCAGGTTGGTAGACGCAATCCGTATTCAGTGGGTAGAATTGAGGATACAGTTCCTGGAGAGGATCGGACGGTCGCCGGTTCGCCTTAGGCGGACGGGAGGAAAGTCCGGGCACCGCAGGGCAGGGTGGTGGGTAACGTCCACCGGCCGTGAGGTTAGGGAAAGTGCCACAGAAAATAAACCGCCGATGGGGGTTGTTAGTTTTAAGGAGTTAGGAATTGGGTGTTAGTAAAAAGTTGTCGCGCAGCGCCTTCTTCCCTAACGCCTAACGACTTAAAACTAACAACCCCACAGGTAAGGGTGAAATGGTGCGGTAAGAGCGCACCAGCAGGCGAGGTGACTCGCTTGGCTTGGTAAACCCCACTCGGTGCAAGGCCAAACAGAGGGCAGAGTCGGCTCGGCTCGTTACGACTCTCGGGTAGGCTGGTCAGGCAACTGACGTCCTAGAGGAATGATCGTCGAAGCGTCGCAAGACGCTGAACAAGACCCGGCTTACAGATCCTCTCCAGGACTTTTTTCTGCAGCCAGAAGGTACCGAGAAGGGTCACACCAGTGCCCGCTAGCTGTCGGTCTTTCGTGACCCATGTCGGTTCGACATGATCGCACAAGCAAGTCCGTAACGTCACGGATCACTGGGCGGCGACGATTGATTGCCCACCGTTAATTCGCTCGGCTTCGCCGCTCCCGTGCATTGGATGGTTTGTTGCGTGGACTCAGCAATTGGACGGCCAGACGCTAAAGCCCGCTTGCGAGCCGACTCGACATAGGCGTGAACGTCTCCGCCGTGTTCAGCGAGCAACGCATCACGAGTCGCATAGATTTCTTCGAGAATTTCGTTATGAGCCATCTTCTGGGTCTCCAAGGAATTCTGCGGGGGTGCAAAGCCGGGCAAACCCCATGTCGGCGAGCAGATCGTAAACTCGCGGAAGAACATGTGCGTTTGCAATGTGTCGACAATTCTGAGTCAGTAGATATTGTACACCACCAATCACAGCAGAGGCTACATGCAATGCGTCCAAGCGTGCCCTTTCCGGCATCAACGCATGAGAAATGATCGCGTCAGCGACTGATTCCACGTCATTATTTGGAATTAGCAGCCGGACATCCCTCAATAGTTCCAAGCGACGAGCGGCGGCATCAGTATCGCCTCGCGACACTTCATCAATAACAAACTGCGATGTCACCAGTTCATAATTGGGAGCCTCATCCACTAGCCAGCGTTTCGCTTGGCTTTGAAGCACTGCAGTTACCGCATTGCTACTCGGCCAAGCAGATGCGTGGCTAACGATTGACGTTTCGATGTAAACGGATTTCAATACCTTACAGCAACGACTGAGGTCACCGGGTCTCGGCAAATGACTTTGATTTCAAAAAGCAGCGCGACCCGCGACTCCGTGTGCATCGATTTGTTATGCAGATGTATTTGAGCTACAGGTCATCAGAAGCAGTAATTGAGGTGCGTAGTTGATTGAATTGATCCAATGTCTCAAGGTTAACGTATCGTACCTGAACTGACGACGGGTCTTCAATGTAGACCAAATTTAGATTGCCCAATGGCCGAACCCACGTGGTAATATTGATGTTGTCGAGTGGTGGCGTGTCCTCTGTGTCATCGTTCAGTGCAAGCATAAGCTCCGGAAGTAAGTCGGCCCATGTGTCGAGCGACTGATCCTTGAGGGTAAGCGTAATTGAAGCGAGGTAGCTATCAAGGAAAGTGTATACGCCTGATTGGAGCGGAAAGCCGACAATTGTGAGACGGTCTCCGGTTGCACCGTATTGGACGAGACGGTCGGTATGCCTCATCCAATCCTCGAAGTCGTATGATTCGAGAGTGTTGTCGGGAACGTCAGCCGATAGGGCAAGCCTAAAGTCAGACCCTGACATATCATCGTGACGATGCAGGAAATCGGAGAGGGTCGTGCCGAGGAAGTCGCCCTTGTACGCGTAAGTCATGGCCTCGTCGAATTCTGCAGACAATGTCAACGGCAGGTCGTCAGGCTGAATAACGGAGCGCTGCTTACATTTGGGGCAGATTGCGCGTCGATTGACCCATTCGTCGGGCGCTGACTTGGAGTAATCGCATGTGTCACAAACGAACGTTGCCATTTCTGTGCCATTGTCTTTGCTGCATAACTTGTGATTACTTGGAAATTTCCCAAATAAACCAAACCCAATCGACTTATTTGGGGAAATTCCAACTTAACCCTCGACGCTGAATAGGTATCTATCAGCACACTATTCCCATCGCCTTGCCTGAGGGCGTAAACGTGTCAGCAGTGTACCGTAACATGGGCGACGGAGCAAATTTTGCCAAGCCGCCGCCAGGAGGATTGCAAAGTCTATTTCTTGAACCGCCAAGTGCGCCAAGAGCGCCAAGGAAAAAAGAAATTTGCTTAAAAACAGCTGTTTTCTTGCAGCTCGTGCTCGTTCCTTGGCGATCTTGGCGTCCTTGGCGGTTCAAGAAATAGACTTTGCAGTTCGCCTGAGGCCGCCGCGACTCTTGGATCGAGTGAGGAAAGTGTTACGCACGGAACACCGACATAATGCTCCCTTTCGTTCGCTCCCGTGTTTTTCCGGCAATCAACGAGACATCAAAGTCACATTCTGCCGCAAGTGCTTCTTTGATCCGGCGAACTTCCACAATCACTTCGTCTCGCGCGTCCGGTTGATCGACAGTTGCCATGGTCTATTCTCCCAAAAGTTCTTCGGGAGTGCATGCCGCTGGAAGCTGGAAACCAGACTTTTTCACCAGACGCTCAAAAGGTCTCGCAAGACAGAGACCGTCTTGCTCATGGAAATACCAAGGCGCTGAATTTAGGAGCCGTCAACTTTTCTTCTTCACCGATTTTTTCTTCGCAGTCGGCTTTTTCTTGGCCGCCTTCTTCGCAGCAGGCTTTTTCTTGACCGATTTTTTCTTCGCCGCTTTTTTCTTCTTCGGCGCGGGCCCTTGTGCTGCCTTGTCGGCAAGCATCCCAACGGCCTCGTCAAACGTGATTTCCTCGACGATCATGCCCTTACGCAACGACACATTCGTCGTCCCGTCGGTAACATAAGGCCCAAAACGGCCATCGAGAATCTGCACCGGCTTTTCAGTGATTGGCGAAGGATCAAAAACCTTCAGCGGCGGTTTTTTGTTCGCGCCCCGACCGCGTGTCTTCGGCTCGGCTAACAGCGCAACGGCTTTCTCAAGCGTAACGTCCAGTGGCGAAATATCGGCCGGCAACGAACGAGTCTCTTTCCCACATTTTACATACGGACCATAGCGGCCATTAAATGCCTCGACTGGTTGGCCTTCGAGCGAATCGGCAGCCTTCGGCTTCGCTGCTTTTTTCGCGTCGTCGCCTTCTTTGGCAGCCGTCGTTTCGGCCACGACAACCTTGGGCGCGACCACCGGCGGGTGATCGCCCAAGTTCCGTGGCAACGAAAGCAGTTTTAATGCGGTTTCGAAATCGACTGTTTCAGGCTCCATCCCCTTGAGCAGCCCCGCGTTCTGCGGTTTTTCTTCTTCTTCGTCGGTGCTGCCCCGCTGAATGTAGGGGCCAAATCGCCCCACCTTCAGATACACCGGCTTCTTGGTGTCGGGACAAATGCCCAGCGGCTCTTCGGCCAATTGCGCCTGATCGAGCAGTTTGAGCGCCGCCTTGAGCGTGACCTCGTCAGGCGCGGTCTCTTCCTTTAGCGAAGCGGTGCGATCGCCCTGCTCGACATACGGCGAATAGCGGCCTACCCGCACAAAAACATCTTCGCCATCTTCCGGCTTGCCGATAAAAATCCGGCTGATCTTTGCCGGATCGATCTCGTCGATCTTGTTTTCAAGCTGTTGTTTGAGCCCCGGCGAATCTTTCCCGAAGTAAAAGTTGTCGAGGTATTCGATGTTATCCCGCTCGCCGCGGCTGATTGCGTCGAGATCGTCTTCCATTTGGGCCGTAAATTGATAGTCGACCAGATCGCCCAAATTTTCTTCGAGCAACCGCACCACCGAAAACGCGATCCAAGTCGGCACCAGCGCGTTGGCCTTCTTGAAGACATAGCTGCGAGCAAGAATCGTGTCGATAATCGAAGCATACGCGGCCGACCAATGCCCCGTTCTTCGAGTGCCTTGGTGAGTGCCGCTTCGCTGAACCGCCCGGGCGGTTGGGTCGAATGCTCTTTGGCGTCCAAGGCCTTGCAGGTGAGCACTTCGCCCACTTCGAGATTAGGCAGCGCCCGCTCCTGGTCGGCCAGCTCGGCATTCGGGTCGTCCGAGCCTTCGACATAGGCCCGCAAATAGCCGGGGAAATCAATCGTCTTACCGCTGACCTGGAACACACAGCCTTCGCCTTCGATCGAGACGATGATCCGCCGTCCGCGCGAGTCGGCCATCTGGCTGGCAATCGTTCGTTTCCAAATCAAATCAAAAAGTCGAAACTCGTCGTTATTCAGCTTCGACCGCATCACTTCGGGCAGCTCAAACGGGTGCCCTGCCGGCCGAATTGCTTCATGCGCCTCTTGGGCATTTTTGACTTTGGATTTGTAGGTTCGCGGCTCAGCAGGCAGATAATCTTTGCCGTAGCTTTTGTCGACCAAATCCCGCGCGTCCTCGATGGCCACCTTCGCCAGATTGGTCGAGTCGGTACGCATGTAAGTGATGTGGCCGTTTTCATAAAGGCTCTGGGCAACCTGCATTGCACGCCGAGCCGTAAAACCGAGCTTCCGGTTGGCTTCTTGCTGTAGCGTGCTGGTCGTAAATGGCGGATACGGCTTGGTGGTGTACGGCTTGTCTTCGATCGAAACGACTTTGAATTCGCCCGTCAAAACCCGATCGGCTAAGCCGCGAGCGGCATCGCCATCAAGCAACATCAAGTCGTCATTTTTCAGCTTCCCGTTGGTCGAATCAAAATCCTTGCCCGAGGGAATTTTGCGCCCCGATACCGACATCAACGGGGCTTCAAGCGACTGGCCACTCTGCTTGGCAAACGTGCCCAACAAATCCCACCACGTGCCCGAGACAAACGCCATCCGGTCGCGTTCCCGCTGCACAATCAAGCGCACGGCCACACTTTGCACGCGCCCGGCCGAGAGCCGCGGCCGCACCTTGCGCCACAACAGGGGCGAAACTTCGTAGCCAAACAGTCGATCGAGAATCCGCCGCGTTTCCTGCGCGCGGACCATCCCCTCGTCGACATCGCGAGGCTCCTCCATCGCTTTTTGAATCGCGTCTTTGGTGATCTCGTGGAAGACGAGTCGATAGACGGGCACCTTCGGCTTGAGCACTTCACAGATGCCAACTGATGGCTTCCCCCTCGCGGTCTTCATCGGTCGCGAGATAAAGGGCGTCGGATTTCTTGAGCTGCTCTTTTAGCAGAGCAATATGCTTGGTTTTTCCAGGCGGGACCACGTAGATCGGCTTGAACTTGTCGTCGACGTTCACACCCAAGTTCGACCAAGATTCTTTTTTGTACTTGGCCGGTATCTGTTTCGCGCCTTGGGGTAAATCGCGAACGTGCCCGATACTGGCCTCAACGATGAATCCCTTGCCAAGATACTTGGCGATCGTTTTCGCCTTGGCCGGCGATTCGACGATCACCAACGCTTGCCCGGTGCCATTGCCAGCCGACGGTTTTTTTTTCTTTGCCATATTTTCTACTAGTTTCTAATAAGCCACGGCCAATTGAACACGGATGAAACACGGACCTACGGGGACTGGAGGATTCGTCCTTCTTCTGGACTACGACCTCTTGCTATTTCCGTGTTTGATCCGTGTTTAATCCGTGGCTAAAAATTCGCTGAACTTACAGTTGCAGCACGGTTGCCTATCTATCTGCTTGTGATCTCTTTTATCCGCCTTGAGGTCTTCTCGTCGTGAGCAAAGCCTGACTGGCCCACCTCACCCGGCCAACCCCTAGGGGCCCACCCTACCCGCCACAATCGCCCATACTGCCGATTGGGATTGCATTTACGTCGATCTGGCATAGAATCACGGGCCACCGTATCAAGCAATTCACGCCGTCAATCATTACTTTCGTACCGGTCGGGCTGTCAAGAGCCCCATCAGTACCCTATCGACGTCCCAACCTGCCCAGGAAGCTGCAATGGCAAGCCCTTTTCACATTTTCAGGAAGAATCAAAAATTATTTATGGCCCTCGCGGCCATCATGGCCATCTTCGTATTCGTCTTTGCCGACATGGTCACCAGCCAGCTCCAAAAATCGACCAGCGGCGGCCAGGGCTCGCCTTCGGCTACGGTCGTGACCTGGGATGGCGGCTCGCTGACTGGACGCGAACTCGAGATCCTCAGGCAGCGGCGCTACTTTATCAGCAATTTCCTGGGCGCACTCTATACCCAAGGTGCCCGTACCATTCTCAACGAGGGAGGCACCCCGCTCGATCCCTCTGTGCCCAGTTTCGTGTTTCAGCAAGAAAATGCCAATCCTCGCACGGTCATGCTTGGCACGATCGAGACCCGGATTATCGCCCAGATCGCCGACAAAGCGGGCATGACCGTCAGCGACGAGATGATCAACCACTACCTGCGGGAATTCGGACTCCGGAAAGTAACCGACCCCCAGATCGCCCAGATTCTCCAAAAAACCAACCGTGCCGATGTTGGCCATTCCGAAAAGCAGCTTTTTGCGGGCCTTCGCGAGTTGCTACTGCAAAATTACTACATGCGGAGCTACGCCTCGGCCGTCCAGAATGTCATGCCCGAGCAGCGTTGGGACGACTGGCAGCAGATCAATCGCCGGATCGCCCTCGAAGCGGCCATCGTTCCCGCCGAAAATTTTCTCGCCGAAGTACCTGAACCGACCGATGCCCAACTTCAAGAGCTCTACGACGAGTTCAAAGACCAAGTTGGCAATCTCCCGCAATCCGTGGCAGGGGTCCAATTGACCTCTCCCGATCCAGGCTTCCGCGAGCCGCAACGCGTCCGCCTGCAATTCCTGCTGGGCGATGTCAACGAGTGGACCGAAAAGCTGCTCGACACGATCACCGACGAAGAAATCTCCGATTACTACGAGCGAAACAAACGCACCCAGTTTGTCAAAGTCGATCTCTTCTCCGGCGAGTCCGCCCCTGAAGAAGATACGGCAGAAGAAACCGAAGAAGAAACCACAGAAACCAAGGAAGAGACTACCGAAGAACCTGCCGACGACGAGTCGAGCAGAATCCAGCGAGCCAATCCTTTCCGACTCGCTGCTCTGCAGGAAGAACCAGCCGAAGAAGTCGCTACCGAAGAAGAGACTCCAAAAGACGACAGCGAAGACGATGGCGACGGCGAAGACAACGACGAAGAACCGGTTGAGTACGAGCCTCTGGAAGAGGTTCGCGACGAGATCCGACGCCACTTGGCCAACGACAAGGCGGTCGTCGAGCTCGATCAAATCATGGGCCGCGCCTACGCCGAACTTCAGTCGGAATACAACCGCTATGGCGGCGAGCTCATCCGTGCAAAAAGCGAAAAACGCGAAGCGCCAGCTCCGCCTGCCAAGCTCGCCAATCTCGACTCCGCCGCAGCCCAGCTCGGCGTGATTCACGAAGAGACCGCCCTGCTCTCCTACCCCGAATTGCTAGATACTTTTCTTGGCAAAGCGACCGACGCACAGACCAGCCGGATACCCGTGGCGTACGCAGCCTTCGTGAAATCGCAAATGGAACTTTACGAACCCTTCCTCGCACAAGACCTCGACGGGCATTGGTATCTCGCCGTCAAGGTCGAGGACATCGAGAGCAGCGTCCCTTCGCTGGAAGAAGTCCGAGACCGTGTCGTCGCGGCTTGGAAGCGGCGTGAGGCAGCCAAGCTGGCGCTCGAGCGCTCTGAAGAATTGGCCAAAGAGGCCCAGGAATCGGGCGAGACCCTTGTAGGATTCTTTGCCGACAAGCACTTTGAAGTCATCACGACCGACCTCTTCAGTCGACTCACCTTTGGCACGACGCCCATGGAAATGCGACGCGGGGCACGCTTGGGCGAAGCACCCCCCCTGGCATCGGTCGACCTCGATTTTATGGACCAAGCGTTCGACCTCGAAGCCGAACAGGTCGCCGCCGCTTTGAACCACGATCAGACCAACGCCTATGTGATACGCCTTGATCGTCGCGAAAAAACCGAGGAAGAACTTCGTCAACTCTTTCTCTTAGAAGCCAACGATTGGTTTGGTGGCCAAATCATGAGGCGCGCGCGCCTCCAAAGCACCCAACGAATTTTGCGGGGCCAACTGACCCAACGCGCCGGGCTCGACCTCACCAAGCTTGAGGAGTACCTCAAGCCTGACAGGCAGCAGTAGCGCCTCACCTTGCGTATTAAACGACTTCAAAGCTTAAAACGCACGGGTAGCAATTCGACCGTCGAGACCGGCTTGGCTCCGCGATTTGCTGGTATTGCATTCCACTGGCGAACGGCGGCCGCCGCCGCGCCGTCAAGGATGCGATAACCGCTGGTGCGTGCGACTTTTACCTTTGTAATGTGCCCTGTTTCGTCGATCCAGACACGCAGCAGCACGGTGCCTTCCCAGCCGCTTTGGATTGCATGAGCCGGATAGGTCGGCGGCGCATTCTGGGACAGGTCGGGTGGAATATCCTCGGTGTTTCCCAAATTGGATGCCAAATTGGATGCCAAATTGGATGGTGGAACAGCGATAGCTAAGTTAGACGTCTTGGGATTCGCTTGGCGATGCTCAATCGTTGGGGTTCTGGGTGTCGACTGCTTCACTATATCATGCAACTCGTCATCATGATCATGCAACTCGTCATCATGCACATCGCCAACCGTCGCTAGCTCTGAAGGTTGCTCTATCGAATCGATAGCCGAATCCAAAAGCAAGTCGTCCGCTGAAACCTCAACCGTCGGAGTGTGAACGTACGTATGCTTGCCTATGCGAGCCTTGTCCGGCTCGATAACCACCGGTAGGTCTGTTGCAAAATCGTCGAGCGTCATTGGATCTATATTCCATTGCGGCTGGGCAAAGGACAGAGTCAACTCAAAGGCTTGCTCGCGACCCGCAAACCGGACAAGAGAAGTCTTTGAACTCGCAGTCCAGCTAGCTAACGCTGCAAACCCTACGGAGTGCAATACGATCGAAGTAACAATCGCCGTCCAGGCCGTCTTGTGGGGAGTCACACAGATCCTTCTTTGATGCTCGGCAGTCATCTTTTCTCGCTTCATTTCATTAGCTTCATCGCTGGCCAAGGAGCGTGCAAGCCCAGCTATGAATCCACGACGCACAAGGTTCAACTAAAATCATGCTAAAATAGGGAAAAGGGAGGGCTTTTCCCGGCTGTAGAGGTTGTAGTAAGACCAACTGCATAAATAGCCGAAGCAGGTTCTGTTGCAATGATTTTACGTTTATCGAGTTCGGGAGCCGCGAATAATGAAGCTATCAGTGTATCGCATCTTCTTCTGCGCGCTAGCAGTCTCGTGGGTTGCAGACATTTGCCTCGCACAAGATGTCGGCGAACCACTCGAAGGGGCTCTACCCCCGGTCACCGTGCGACCTCCTACAGAATCGGACCAACCATCCACCGAGCCTACGTTGCCAGAGGTCGCGCCGCCTTCGACTTTTACGCCATCAACTTCTGCGCCCTCGACGTCAACGAATTCTCCTACCAATTTCCTAGGCACGTCGCTAAATTTCCCTAGCCTTTCCGCTATGCAGTTCGGCCAGGCGTCGGGACCATTTGGCGAGGGCACCGGTATTCTACGCAGTGGGAAATCGATTTTTGACACCTCTGCCGCGGGTTCGATCCGAACACGCCAAGAAATCACCGAGCGGCAAGCCTCCGACATGTTCCTTGCCCTTCAAAACGAAGTTGGCGTGCTAATGCAAAGCACAGCCGCTGGGCAAGCGTCGCCTTTCGTCCGCGGATTGACAGGCCAACAAGTGCTCATCCTCGTCGATGGCATTCGATTGAATAATTCCGTCACCCGCCGCGGGCCGAATCAGTATTTTAATACGATCGACCCCGGGATGGTCGACCATATCGAAGTTTTACGTGGTCAGGGCTCGGTGCTTTGGGGCTCCGATGCGATTGGCGGAGCGATCAACGTCGTGACTCGCGGCTCTGATACGGGCTACGGCATGAGGCGCG
>JAADIN010000180.1 GCA_013151315.1 Planctomycetota bacterium
CTTTCACGCTGGCGGTGACGGTCACGCGGTATTCGCCCGAGAGATCGGTTTCGGTGAAGCTGCCGAGCAATTTTTCGCCCCTTCCGCTTGGCTGGAATGTGACTTTACTGCCGTCGGGTTTTTCGACTTCGAGGTGGAATGAAGTCGAGGAGAGTGACTCGCCGTTTTTCGTGGCTGCGCCGAGAGAAAATTCGACGCGGCTGCCGCGCTGGTAACGGCGACCGTCGAGACGAACCCAGACGGATTGATCGCGAACGTTGTCTTTGCGTGCTAGCCAAAGGACCAACTGTCGCCAGAAGCGGTGCTGAAGTTGGCCGTGGCCTTCCATTTGCCAACGCCACGTGGAATCGACGGCCAGGGCTGCGGTTCGGCCAGAGCCCCATGCCCCCGTGACCAGCAGGGGCCAACGCTGGGCGTCGTCCGATCGGGCGATGACTTGGGCGTTGGGTTTGAGTTGCGATCGGTCGAATCGGTTGGCCCCATCGAGCGGAGGCAACGCATGCCAATCGAGCGATTTTCCGTTCGCACCGGAGAGTTCGAGAATGGGGTGCGGCTTTTCGCCGACTTGCTCGGGTACGAACCGAAGCGGCTTGAGGAGGTGCATGTCTTTGCGAGGTCGCTCGCCAAAATTTTGGCGTTCGGCACGGCCGATCCTGATTGGCAAAGCGCCAGCGAGGGGCGAACCGCGGAAGCCACCGGGGCCAAAGCTATGAAAGCCGCCGAGCATGGCTAGGCCGGCACCCTGTTCCACCTGATCTGCAATTTCTTCCCAAGATCGGTTGTCGAGAGCCTGCACATCGAGGTCGCCGAGCAGATAGACATCGTAGTTGCCGTCGGCAAGTTGCTGGCGGATATCGATTTTTTTCTTTCGGTAGTTGAGCAGATCGTAACGAAGGTGGATGTCGGGATGGGCGGCCAGCGCGCCACGGATGAAGCGAGGTTCGATGCCCGGCCCGCCGCCGAGGCGCGTGGCTCCGGCCAGATAAAGGACGTTGACGCCGCCCTTTCTTACCGTAATGAAGGTGCTCTGCGAGTTGTTGTTCGTGGCGAGTTCTCCTTCGGGCGATTCGATTTGGACCGTGATTTTGAATTCGCCCGGTTCGAGTGGCGTGTGGGATAGCGAAATGGGGATGCGTCGGCGCTCACTGCCAATGGCTACCTGACAGGTGTCGACCACTTGCATTTCGCCCTCAGGCGTTTCCCACAGCAATTGCACTCGGTACTTTTGGTTGGTGTAACCGTCGGCGATAATTTCAGCTTGAATCGTGACCGGGGTTTCGGAAAACACGACGTCGGATGCCAGGAGGCTGTCGACGCGCAAGTCGGATTGCAGCCCTAGCGTCGGGCGGCCAAACGTAAATGTGTAGAGCGGGATGTCGTCGATCGCCAGTCGGCGGGCGACCGTTTGCGGAGGCAGATCGCGTGGGGCGTAGGACCGCTGGGCGCCATCGCTCATCAGCAGCACGGCGACGACTCGTTGCTGGGCTTCGCGCTGAAGGATCTCGTCGAGTGCCGAGCCGATGGCCGTTTGAGGGCCCTCGGGCTGCGAGGGCAAAGTGACGAGGCCATCTTTTAGCGTGGCCGGAATCACGGTTTCGTCGAAACGATAAACTTGGATGTCCCAAGTGTTGGCCAGCTCGGCCAGCTTGTCGCTTGCGGAATCAAGTGAGGACCGTAGCGCATCCCAACGCGACTTGCCTGCTATCGAATCGGTAATCTGCATGCTCCGCGAGCTGTCGAGCATCAATACGAGCGAGCCGGGCAACTTGCGGATTTCGGTCGCGACGAGTGCAGGACGCAACATGGCGAAGAGGAGCAGCAGGGCGGAGCCGACGCGCAGCCCTACGAGGATGCTTCGCTGCCGGACCGACAGACGGCGCTTGCTGGGACCGACCAACAGGACGAGCACCAGCAGGCCTGCAATGGCGAAAAAAAACCAGGGGCCGCCTATCGGATCGACGCTCCAACTGCTCATGGCGCCTCCCGATAGGGTGGATTTTTGCAGTCAATACTCCGGCGATGCGTCGCATCGCGGCTATCGCGGTTATTCATGGCGCCTCCCGATAGAATCGATTGGCGAGCAGGCATTCGGTTCCCCAGACGATCGCGACGAGCGAAATTGCCCAAGGAAAAAGCCCTCGGCCCGTGCGACCGATGTCGACGTAGCGCTCAACGTCGTCGAGCGACCGCGCAAGTTTTGCTTGGTTGCTTGGCAGTGCAGCGAGCAGCGTGTCGGGGTCGATGCGCGTGAGCCGGCTTAGCTCGGGAGCCAAGTTGACACTAAAACCGCGATCGAGCCGCCCGCCTTTCCCCCCCGACGCGACCCGGTAGTTCCCCAACTCGCCGGTGGTGCTGATGCGAATCGTGTCCTCGCCGGGAGGCAAGCTGCGGCGTAGCGACTGGCCATCGGGCTGACGGAGTACAAAACTAGAAACCCGTTGCCGAGGGGGGAGCGGGAGGTTGACGGTTTCGCCGGCCAGATATTCAAGCGGCCCGTTTTGATTTTGTGCGAGATAGCCGACGATTTGGTTCATTAGCGCCACGAAGGGCCAAGGTTCGGGACCTGTTGGCAAGAGGTTCCACGGTTCGCGGCCGGCCGGTTCGAGCGGATCGGAGATGGCGGTTGCGAAGGCGAGGGCCCGGCCACGGCCGACGGGCCTTTCGAGCAGCGCGGGGTGATTGTTAGCAAAGCGGGAAATAATGTAGGCGTCGCCCGCCAAGTCGGCGAATTCCCAATACTGGAAGACGGGGTAAATTTGCCAAGGGATATCGGCAGCAAAATCGCGAAATCCTCGCAGCGTGGGGTGATCTAATCGTTGGGGCCGAAAGGAGGTGGTGAGTCGCGACTTTCGCTTCAGCGCGCCGGGCAAGAGCCTTTGGGGGGCGCTGCGGTTGAAATCGTTGGCGCGCGCCCGGTGTCCGAGAAAGAGTCCTACGCTGCCCCCTTGGTCGGCGTAGTCGACGATCTTTTGCCAAAGGTCGTCGGACAGGGGCGGGGGATCAAGGAGGCAAAGGGCATCGAAATCGTTGAACGCAACGCCGCCTGCCTTGGCGTAGCGTTCGGTGAGGCACTCGAATTGCGAGGCTGTGCGATCGGCGATCAGCGAGGGGCTCAGCGCCTCGCGTAAAAAGAGCACGTCGCCGGCGCGTTCGCCTAACAGCAGAATTTGAGCTGCGGGGCGAACTTCGACGGTAAAATACCGCGTGTTGTCGATTGGCAAGGGATCGGAAGTTGCCAATCGGACCGAGCCTTGATGCGAACCTAGGGGTAAATCGCTCAATTCAAAAGCGACTCGACCGGTGCCGTCCTCGGTAAGCTCGGCAACACGCTGGCCTCGCTTGATCGGTTTGCCGTCGGCATCCTGGAGGAAGAGTTCAACCAGCGGATCGCCGGTCATATTGGCAGCCGCGACTGATGCCTCGATACGGAGCGGCTCGCCAAGCCGCAGCGAAGTGGACCGAAATTCTAGCGACTGCAACGTGAAATTGCGGTGCTCTTCGACTCCCACGTCGACCAGATAGATACGCACCTCAGGCGCTTCGGCAAGGGCTTGGCTGATGTTTTCGATTGCCGATTCCGAAAACGACTCGGCGGCAAGATCGCTAAACAGAAAAACTTCTTGGCGAGACTCTTCTCGCTCGGCAACGAGCTGAATGGCTTCTCGGACGGCATTCTCGAGCGGTCGGGGGTTGTTTTCGGTCGAAAGGTTTTGTACCCGTGCTTCGGCCGTGCCGACATCCACGACAAATCCGGCAGTCGAGCGGCTCCGATCGAGAATCGCAATTTCGGTACTTTCGGGAAGTTTGCGCAAAAGCCCCTGCGCCATTTCCGCAGCCGCTTGTTGCCGAGTACTGTTTTGGGTGACGTACTGCATGCGAGCCGAGTTGTCGATCACCAGCGCAACGGCCAGCGGTGCCCCTTCCTTGCCGCGCAAGCCGCTCCCCTTGAGCGTCGGGCGAGCGAGCGCGAGGGCCAATCCGGCAATCAATGCACACCGCAGGGCCAGTAGCAGCAGGTGACGAAAGTTGAGGCGGCGACGATTGGCCGCTTGTCGGTTTCGCACAAACTGCAGCGCCGGGAAGTCGAGCTTTTTGGGCTGTCGGCGCTTGATGAGATGCAGAAGGATCGGTAGCGCTACTAGTGCTACGCCTCCGAGCAATGCGGGAGTCAAAAAGCCCATCGTCTATCCTCGGCTCCGGCGATTGATGAGATACTCCGTCAGTGCGCGGTCGAATTGCATGCTCGTGTCGAGCGGCACGTAGTCGATGCCGATTTGCCGACACTCCGTTTCGTACAAAGAACGAAAGCTGCTGATCTCGTCGAGGTACTCGCTCCGGTAGGCGTCGGCATCGATTTCGAGGGTTTCGCCCGACTCGGGATCTCGCAGTTCGACGAGCCCTTCAAACGGAAACTCGACCTCGGCTTGGTCGAGGATGTGAAACAAAATGACATCGTGGCCGCCATGCCGAAGCCGGCGGAGCGAGGCGATCACTTCGTCGGGGTCGGTCAAGAGATCGCTAAACAGCATGATCAGACTGCTGTGCTTGAGCATGGCTGCGACTTGGTTGAGGCTTTGTCCGATGTTGGTTTTGTTTCGCGGTCGGAGATTGGCAAGCAACGAGAGAATGTTTCCGATTTGTTGTCGTTTTGATTTCGGGGCCAAGCTGTCGACGACCTTTTCGCCAAAAGTAATCAGCCCGACCGGATCGTTTTGATGGATCATCAAATAGCAAAGCGCCGCGGCGAGGCAGATTGAGTATTCAAACTTCGTCAGCTCTTGCTCGTGGGTGTAAGCCATCGACGCGCTGAGGTCCATCACCAAATAGCCGGTAAGGTTGGTCTCGGCCTCGAATTTTTTGACATAATATTTGTCGGTCTTCGCATAGACGAGCCAATCGATATCGTCGGGATTGTCGCCGTGGGTGTATTTTCGATGCTCGCTAAACTCAACAGAAAACCCGTGGAAAGGGCTGGCGTGGAGGCCCTGCAAAAAACCTTTGACGATGAACTGTGCGCGCAGATCGAGCCGCGAAATATGGCGGATGACTTCGGGTTTTAGGTATTTTTCGGTGGTAGCCATGGGTAGTGAACCACAGAGGCACGGAGGAGACGGAGATTTTAGGAAAGGGAGTGAACCACAACGGAACAAGGAACCACGAAAAAAACGAATGACACGAAAGTTTTTTTTGACTCTTTCGTTTCTTTTGTGGTTGTAAAGATTGGTTGGTTCTTCCGTGCCTTCTGTGTCTCCGTGGTTATACTCTTTCGTCTGTATACTTCGGAATTTCAGGAACCGGAATTTCCTCCAGCAATCTCGCGATGAGATCTTCCGTCGACATCCCTTCTGCCTGCGCCTGGAAATTGGTGCTGATGCGGTGTCGCAATACGGGGACGGCGACGCGCTGCACGTCTTCGATCGAGACGGTAAATCGGCCGTCCATCGCTGCGAATGCTTTGCCGCCGTGGATGAGGAACTGGCCGGCGCGTGGGCCGGCTCCCCAGTCGACTAGCTCGCTAACGAATTTTGGTGCCGACGGGTCTTTGGGGCGCGTGGCGCGAACCAAGGACGCGACGTAGGTGATGATGTATTCGCTGACCGCGACCGAGCTGACCAACTTTTGCAGATTCAAGATGGCGCGGGTGGAAAGGATTTTTGAGACCGTCGGTTTTTCGTGGCGCGTGGTCGAAGCGAGGATCTGCTCTTCTTCTTTTGCCGAGGGGTAGTCGACCTTGATGTTGAACATGAATCGATCGAGCTGCGCTTCGGGCAGCGGATAAGTCCCTTCCTGTTCAATGGGGTTTTGGGTGGCGATCACGAAGAAGGGATCGGGTAATGGATAAGTCGTCTGCCCGATCGTGATTTCGCGTTCCT
>JAADIN010000125.1 GCA_013151315.1 Planctomycetota bacterium
TAACGCTATGTTCTTGCATCGCTTCGAGCATGGCCGACTGGGTTTTGGGCGTCGCACGATTGATTTCGTCAGCCAAGCAAATTTGCGTAAAAATGGGGCCCTTTTGAAACTCAAAGGCTCGCTTTCCCTCAGGCGTTTCGACCACCATGTTGGTGCCCAGGATGTCGGCCGGCATCAGGTCGGGCGTAAATTGAATTCGCGAGAAATCGAGGTCGAGCGTTTGAGCCAAGGTGCGCACGAGCAGCGTCTTGCCGAGTCCCGGCACGCCTTCGAGCAGACAATGTCCGCCGACAAACAGGCAGGTCAACACACCATGAATGATTTCGTCGTGGCCAACGATAACGCGGCCCAACTCTTCGCGAACGGCCTTGTAGCGAACGGCAAATTCTTGGGCCCGCTGTTCGATGGATTCCCCGGTGCTTTCTTTCATGCTCATTTGTGTTTTCCTCGGTTGGATAGCAATTAACCTTTTTACTCCGGCGATCTGTCAGATCGCGGCTATTCTTGTCAGATTGCAGTTGTTTTTCTAGTCTCGCTTGCCGTCTTCGCGGTCTTCCCACACTCGCTTTTTCGCTTTCAGTAGTCGTTCAGTATAAGACTCCTCGGTCGGCGATTCCTCTGCCGATTCGACCTCTTGCTGCGGACGTGGTTTGGTGGCGGGCGTGTCGACAACGCTCGGCTGCGACGGGTCGATTGATTCAGCAGTGCCCTCGAAGCGCGCCGTAGTACGTCGACTCTCAATTTGCTCGCGGACCTCTCGCTTGCGGTTTCGCAGCCGGCTCATCGTCTCAGGAACCGGCCCCGCTTGCTCGCGTCGCAACACCGTATCCCGCAACCTGACAAGCATAGGCATCAACCACAAAAAATTCACCTGAACGCGTCGCACAAAAACGTCGGCCAGGAAAAGGCAATTTCCTACCACAATCAGCCAGGGCCAAATCGATTGGTTGGAAATCGCCGGAGCCAAGTCGCGACGAAACGGATTGGCCGACGGCAAATCTTCGGCTCGGCTCGTATCAAGCCCCGACTCGACAAGCACCCCTGCCGCACCGCCTTTGGCTTTCAATTCGCTGAGCGAACGCAGCAACGCCAAATTCGTTTCGTTCACACGGTATTCAGCCGAATAACCCACACTCACGCCACTGCGAATCGGCGCTAGGCCTGCGCCGGGATTGGCAACGATCATGTAGCTGCCGGCCACATCCGAGGGAAACTCGCCAACATATCGACCGGGAGCCGTCTGCTCAATCCGCAACGGCAGCGAATCCATGCCGGGCGTAACGACCGTTCCGGCGATCGAAAGATCGTTTAAGAATTGATCGTCCTCGTCGAGCGCAGTAATGATGACCTGAGTTTTACCGTCGCGCACATTCGTCGCAATACTAAAATTGCCCAAGTCGTCGGTCGGGCGCATCGACCAGCGGACCATTTGGCTAAACAGTTTGTCGTAGTCGTCCCACTGGGTCCATGGATTGGCCCAGCGCTGGCCGGCGTCGGTGGTGAGAGCGACCGCTTTGCCGGCGCCGTAGGTCCAGGTGGCAAGCACGGTCGAGTTTTTTTCGTCGACCGGCTTGGGCGAACGGAGCAAGACTTCGACCAACGGATTTTCTTTGACCGAAGTCAAGACAAACCCGCTGATCGGCGGCACGCCCCCTTCCATGCCCTGCAAAATTTCGTGCTGCGAGACGATCACAGGGCGAACGGGCGGCTTGGGTTCGTAAACCAACGGCCGGGCGATCCGGCGGGCCTCGCGCTGGTAGATTCTTGGCAGCGCGTTGGCGCTTTTCACCGCATAGTATTTTCCGCCGGTGGCCATGGCGATTTTTCGCATCTCGTCACTGCCAAGCTTGCCATGCGAGCCGACCGCGACAGTGCTCACTTTCACGCCTTGTTGTTTCAAGCGATTGATTGTTGCCCCCGTCGAGGGCGTCGGGTCGCCATCGCTGATGATGATCATATGTTTTACGGCCACGTTTTTGAGGCCGGCAAACCCCTTCGCAGCCATTTTCAATGCCGGGTCGAAGGCCGGCATGTCGCCAATCGACATCCGGTCAACCCGCGCCATCATCATCTTGCGATTGGGTCCCACGCGCAACAGGCCCCCCTTCGATTGACCCCAGAGCCACTGGTCCGAACCGTTCCACTGGACCAGCCCGCAGTAGTCGCGGCTGCCAAGGATTTTGATCGATTCGACCGCGATGCGTTTCTGCCAATAGTTGCCGCGCGGCATTTCGCCGGCGTGCATCATTAGCACGAGCGCCCCGACCGGTGCGACTTTGGCGTTTTTGATTTCAAAATCGACCGGCATCGCTTTTTCGAGTTCCGTATTGGTCCAGCCGCCCGCGCCAAACGTGTCGGGACCGCCGATCATGATCAGCCCGCAACCCATCTCGCGCGTGTTGCGTTCGAGCATACTGATTTGGTCGTCGCTAAAACTGCTCACATTGTCGGCATCGGTGCCCGTGCTTCGCGAGACGTTGGCCAAGATCACCGAATCGTAACGCTGCAGCTCGGCCAACGAAGTGAACAGTCGATCGCTCGGCGTGACCGTCACGGCGATTTCTTCCTGCCGAAGCCGCTCGACGAGATAGTCGGCTTCGCCCTGCTTGTCCCAATTTTCGATGAGCAGCACATGGCCCTTGCCGCGGACATGCGTAAAAGCCGACGCCCGGTTGTTTTGCGTCATCCCGTCGGACGCAGGATCGTCAGGCGTAAAATGCGCTTCGTAGGTATAAAAATCGGGCTGCTGATTTCTTCGGAGATCGTAAAAACCCGTTTGCCGGGCGGTACTTCGACCTCTTGCTCGACGATCGTCTCTTCGCGTTGGCCCGTCTTGCGAACGATGCGAAGTTTCCCAGCCACGCTCAGGCCCGAATCCTTGGGCGAGTCGTTGCGAAGCACCACGCGCATCTCGAAGGGCTGACCTTTCCGGGCACCGGCGGGGACATCGATCTTTTCGACCGACACCTCGCTACGAGCCGAAAGCATCACCGGCACCACGTCGATGCTGACGCCAGTCGCCGCAGCCGCCCGCGCGTCTCGCTGAGCATCGCCCTGATTTTGATTGCCGTCAGAAATTAAGACGATCCGCTTCGCCGCATCGAAAGGAAACATCGCCTTAGCACGCTGAATAGCAAGCGCGAGATCGGTGTACTCAGGATCGAGCATCGTTTCGATCTGCCGGCTCAACGGGATGTTGACATTCACGAGCGGAATCTCGACCGCAGCGTCGCGACCAAAGACAATCACCGCATAACGATCGTTTAGCGCTTCGTCGTGATGCTGGTCGATCGAAGCGTTGACGTAGTCAACCATGGCCCGGCGCTGATCGACCGGAATGCTGAGCGACTGGTCGAGCAAATAGATGACCGTCAATTGATCGCTACGCCGCCGAAACTGCATGTCTGCCAAGGCAAGCACAATGATTAGTAGCACCAACGATCGGAGCGACAGCGCGGTCAGTCTTCGCCACTGCCCCAGCCCCGACAAGCTGCGATAGCCGATCCACCACATCAGCGGCAAAAGCACGAGCAGCCCCAAGTAGGCCGGGCTATCGAAAGTGAAATCGTGTTGGAACATGGAGGGCTGATGACGCTTGGGAATTTTTGGGTTGTGTCCGTCGTGGCCGACGGCGCTAACAAACCCGGTATTGGTGATTATTGTACTCGTTAGCGCCGTCGGCCACGACGGACACCCCGCGTGTTCTTCTTACCTAAAACGAAACCCTCTGCACACGGTGGTTGTTCGAGTCGAGTACATGGAGCCGTCCCCTGCTGTCCAACGCGATTGCCCAAGGATTGTGCAACTGACCTGGGCCCTTTCCATGGGCTCCCCAACTACCGACCGGCTGACCTTCAAGCGTAAATTTTTGCACCCGATGGTTGCCATATTCGCACACATAAACGTGGTCCTCTCCGTCTAGGGCCAAGTCGTAAGGATAGTACAGTTTGCCAAGATCGCTTCCTTCTTCTCCCCATACGAGGAGCAGTTTTCCTGAGGTGTCAAAAACCTGAATGCGATGATTGCAAGCGTCGGCGACCCAGATGCGATCTTGCGAGTCGATGACGAGGTTCTGGGGTCGACGAAATTGGCCCGGCTCAGAACCATGAGAACCCCATTGGAGAATAAAATCCCCTTCGGGCGAAAACTTTTGTATCCGGTCGAAATCGCCGTATTCTGCAATGTAGATATTGCCGCGGGAGTCTTCGACCGCGTCGGTCACAAAACCAAACTCGCCCGGGCCATGCCCTAGGGTGCCCCCAATGGTGGCGACTTCGAGAGGCTCTCCCTCGGGCGTATAAACCAGCATTCGATAATAGTGCGTGTCCGCGACAAGCAGTCTCCCCGCTCGGTCGATCGTCAGCCCCGAGGGCCTCCCGTTTTTGCTGACCGGCGTCTTCCAGCCTCGCAGGTAGTTTCCGTCGGCATCGAAAACCTGAATTCGGGCGGTCATGTCGACTAGGTAAATCGAGTCGATGGCAATGGCGCGAGGTTTTTGCAAACGCCCTGCTGTGATGCCGCTTTGCCCCCAGATTAGGTCGGCAGTCCCTTCGGCTTGAGGCCGGTCGATACAACCGGTAGCTAGGATCATTCCCATCGCGAGGTAGGCCGCTATTGGTCGGTTCAGACTCTTGAGGCAGTTCGTCGGCATGGCCAAGTAGATAAGCTTGAAATCGAGGGGAATTCGGCGGCTGAGGCTGTGCGTGGCTGCTTGACCTGATTGGCCACAAACCGTTATACTGCATGCTTCATTTTTTGACAAAACCGCTAAAGAAAAGGTGTGCAGCGGTGAGCTGTTGCCTATGCCACCAATCGTTATCGACCTACGCAAAACCGAGGACCATCGGGACGTCGTCCATCGGGCCGTGCAAACCCTGGCCGAAGGCGGGCTCGTCGTTTTCCCGACCGAAACCGTTTATGGAATTGGTGCCAGCGCGCGGAGCGCGGACGGGGTTGAAAAGCTATTTGAAATCAAAGGACGGTCGCACGAGGCTCCGTTCGCATTGGCCATTAAAAGTGCTGAAGAAGCACTCGACTATGTGCCGCAACTTGGCCAGATGGCGGAAAGACTGGCCCGCCGATGCTGGCCCGGACCAGTTACGTTAGTCGTTGATTGTGGTGAAGGCCATGGCTTAGTCAATCAGTTGCCGGAGAGTGTCCGTCGGGCCATCGCACCGGGTGGAACGATCGGCCTGCGAGTGCCGGCCCAGCCGGTCGTGTTGGATGTTTTGCGTATGCTCGCCGGCCCGATTGCCTTGACCAGTGCGAACCGCTCCGGAGAACCGGCGGCCGTCACGGCCGAGCAGGCAGCAGAAAATTTGGGAGATCAAGTCGACCTCATACTCGACGATGGCCGTAGCCGATATGGCCAGGCCTCGACCGTCGTCCGAGCCACGGGGCACGATTATTCTTGCATTCGGGAAGGTGTGGTAGGACGGTCGGCACTCGACCGTCTTTCGAGCATGATGGTACTTTTAGTCTGCACTGGAAATACTTGCCGCAGCCCCATGGCTGAGGTGATTATGCGGCAATTGATTGCCGAAAAATTGGGACATCCCGAATCCGAGCTGGACCAACATGGCATGATCGTCCTCTCGGCAGGCATCGCCGCGGTGCAAGGGTGTGGCCCCAGTCATGAAGCCGTCGTGGTGATGAAAGAAAAGGGGTTGGATCTTAGAAAACATGAATCGCAACCGTTGACCGAAAAACTAGTCCGTCACGCCGATGTGATTCTCACAATGACCGAAGGGCATCGACACGCGATTCTCCGGCGCTGGCCTGAAAGCTCAACGCGAATTCACACATTACGTGCCGATGGAAAAGATATCCAAGATCCCATTGGGGGATCGGCGAATGTTTATCGAGAGTGTGCCGAAGAGGTTCAAACGGCCTTGCAGCAACGTGTCGACGAACTTGAGTTTTAGTCGAAGAATCATAATCTTAATCCCTTGGTGTCGACGCTTCCTCAAAGTCGAATGCCCTGGGAAGAAGGATTATGATTACGAGTATGATTAAGATTATGAAACAGGTAAGAAAGGACAGAGATTATGCGTATCGCGATCGCTAGCGACCACCGGGGCTATCACCTGAAAGAAAAACTCGCTTCACTACTACAATCCAAGGGGCATGAAGTGCTTGACGAAGGCACCTCGGTCACCGATTCGGTCGATTACCCCGACTTTGCCGCGCTGGTTGCAAGAAAAATAAGCAGCAAGGAGGCTGAGCGAGGCATCTTGATCTGCGGTACAGGCATCGGCATGGCCGTGACCGCGAACAAGTTTCCTGGGGTCCGTGCGGCTCCATGTACCGACGAGGTCACAGCAGAAATCAGCCGACGCCACAACGATTTGAATGTTCTCTGCTTGTCAGCAGACATGCTCAGCCCGCGCAGTGTCGAGCGGATGGTCGATCTATGGCTAAAGACCGAATTCGAGGGCGGTCGTCATTCACGCCGCGTCGAAAAAATCCATGAAATCGAAGAGCGAATCCATAGCGGGAACGATTCGTAACGTTTCCTAGTGCTTTGACAACTCTTAAAATTTGGCTCCTGCTAAATCTTGGGAAGAGATAGTTGTTGATCCGTAGGAGGCAACGACAGAATGGATTGACTTCTCGAGGTAGGTATCACGACGAACTCAAAAAATCTCGCACCACCTCGCCGCCCGCGAGGGTGCAAGCTTCGGTCTTCGAGTACCAGGATTTGATACAACACATCTCGTTGAGGACGCTGAGCTGCGAATCAGCAGGGAACGCGACGCGAAGTTTCGCCTCGCTCGCTGCTTGCCGCATTTCGTTGGTGGATGTCCAGTTGAGAGCGACGATCTGGTTGATCGACGGCTTGTCCGACTGCCAACTAGGGATTACTCGATGGGTGTAAACTCGCGTGAGTTGCTCGCTCGGTTGCTGCGTTTTATTCTCTGCCACGCGAAATGTGGCGTCCAGCAGCGTTGAGCCATCATGCACGAGTTTGCTGCTGCATCGGTCCCCCTCACGTTCAAGGGAGATGGAATCGGCAAACCTCTTTGGAAACCCCCAGACTTCGCGGCCGATCGTGATTGGCAACGACTCGTCGAGAAACATGGCCAAACTAAAAAGCCCTTGCTTCCCATCGTAGGTGACGGGCACGAAGAGGCCTACCTCGCGATAGGGGAGCAGCAGCGGCTTGGCTGCCCCAATGTGGACGAAGTAAATCCAGAGGACTCCGTCGGCATTGGTTTCGAGTGGCTCGGGCACGAGGGATGCCAGGACTTGGCTGGGCAAGGTGCAGAGAAAGTTGCTGCCTTCAAGTGGCCCCAACCGATATGGCGGCGGGGGGTACTCGGGCATCAGCATTGGCATGCTGTAGGGGCCATTTTCTTTTCGTGTCATTGTACTTTTTCGTGTTATTGGGCTAGTGCTTTGTCACGGCTAAGAATTGGGATTATGAATGTGAGCCGCAACGCGCTAGCGTCGGGTCTAGGGGCATACCGCTACGCATCGCAACCCGCGGCTAGCGCCGTGCGGCTCACACTTCATCCTAAAATTAAGCTATGACAAAGCACTAGTTCCTCGTTGCAAAACGGCTTGCTTGCTCACTAATTTCTACGCCGACCCGCTTGCTCCAAGCGGCAAGTAGTTTTTTGAAGAGAGGCCCCGGAGTTCCTTCGCCAAGCGGGCGGCTATTAAGGCGTACGATAGGCAGTAGGCAGCTCGAGGTGCTAGTAAAAAACGCCTCGTCTGCGGTGTTCAATTTTTCTGGAGATAAATCTTCCTCGCAATGCGGAATCCCCAGCGAATCGGCCAACTCGAAGAGGACTTGTTGGCTTACTCCAGGCAATACCTTGCAGCGGCGCGGAGTCACAAGTCCCTGATCGGCGAAATAGGCGACCACGTTGGCCGTGGTGCCTTCGCCCACGTTGCCCTCGCCGTCGAGTAAGATCGCTTTTGCACCGGGCGATTGAGAATCCGCTTCTTGGTCGGCAAGATAATAGTGCATCCGGCTACGGCATTTGAGCTCGGTAGGCCAACACTCCGAGGGGACTTGGCGAACCTCGACGACCACGGCTTCAACGCCGGTTTCATAATCCCGGGCCCAATCGCAAAAGGACAAAGGGTGGCCGTGGACGCAAACGGTTGGCTGTCTCGCGTCGCGAGTTTGGCCTGGAGTGATGAATACAACGATACCGCAGTCGTCGTCGGCACCAACGAGCGACGGGTTGCGAGGAAAGAACCCATCGCAGGCGATGGCCACTTGCTGGCCGATCGCTTCTGCGTCCCAGCCGACAATTTCGAGTGATCGCTGCAATCTTTGGAGATGGTCGTCGAGACGAAAAATTTTTCCCGAGAAGGTGCGCATCCGTTCAACGACGGTCGCTCCGAGCAGGAAGCCCAGGTCGTCGATCGGGAGGCATAAAGGGGGAGAGGGAACCCATCGTCCGTTGAGGTATGCTGTAGTGTCTGCCATGTCCCCAATATGGCAGCTTGGGCACCGAGCGCGTAGGGCCTGGCAAAAACGATTTCAGGTAACCCATCAGCCAAGTGAAGTAGGGATAGCCACAAAAAACACAAAAAGGTTTCTTTAGCCACGGACGAAACACGGATTGAACACAGATTTTGGATAACGTAGCAGAAGCAAACTCCTTTTCTTATCCGTGTTTCCTCTGTGTTCAATCCGTGGCTATTCAAAATTTGAAAGTACGTAACTATTCAGCCATCTGCCACCCAGGCGTGTTCAAAATCTTTCATTTCGTGAACGGTTACGAGATTTTTTCCTAACGCCTAACGACTAACGACTAATCGCTATTTTGACATCCGACGCGAGCAGCTCTTGCCAAATCGCTCTCATCTTTCCTGAGACGGCGAGATAATCGACCAACGAATGGTTGCGGCCGACCGAGTGAGTGCAATCGACGAGCTTGATGCGTTGCCTTGCGTAGCCCAGGGTTTGTGGCTGCGACACGCCACGCATGCCAAGCGCATGGGTACGACCGCGACCATTGCTCAAATGGTAGAATCGCATGATCGGGTCCAACTGGTTGGTCGAGATCACCAATCGCTCAACTTGAGATAGGGCGCGTCCGTGGAAGTGGCCTGGCTGAATCCAATTGGCGTCGAAGGCTGCAGCCAACAGGGCGACGCGGAATGGTTGGGGCTGAGGGTGGATGCGCTGATCGAGTTTCAAACCGCCGAGCGATCCGCCGCCCAGAACATGCATGGCTCCGCTGGCGATGCGTGCGCCAAAACTATAACCCAGCACAGAAACTCGCGACGGGGCCGGGAGTTGATCCAAGAACCAGGCAAGTTGCCAGGCTGCGGGGCGAGTCCGATGGGCTTTTGCTTGGTAGTCTTTAATCGGTCCTGGGATGGGGGTCGAGGGCCAGGACCAGATGATGAATCGAATGGGTTCGTTCAACTTCCCACAACGGGCCATCGAACGATACATTTGCATCCCTTGCAAGCGATCTTTGCCGCGCGCGACGCGGTTTCCGTGGATGTAGATGACCGTTGGACGCTCTGCGATGGAATCGGAAACAAGGTCGCGCCAGTCGCGCGATTTCCACCGAGGTTCGTGTCGTGGAGTCGCGAGATACTGTTCGCACAGCAAACAGTTACTCATCGCGTTGCCATGACAAACCGTGCCAACCGAACGTGTGCTGAGCAGAAAAATTTCGTCGCCAGCAAGAACCGGCTGCAGGGCACTTAGCACAAAGCCTAGTGCCGCGAGTGTCCGCGCACCGTTACCTAGTCGTTCGATTGCAGGGATCATGAGCTTGGGGAGGAAAACTCCAGAATTGCCAACCGTGACACCTCAGATCAATTTTTCCGTGCGCGTGGCTGCCGCGCCTCGATCTGGTCTTCCGGAAGTGTAGCATTTTTTATGCGCGCGTGAGGGACGGTTGTGGCGAAAAAAAATCCGCTGTTGGATTTGCACATCATCGAGAGTGATGTAGAGTTGCTTGGCTCGCCACCAGCGCAACGAAGAGCGAAGCAGCCATCCCGCCTACACCGCCCCACAAAGCTGGGCGCCCTCCTGTGGAGTATACGATCATGAGGAAAATGCTAGTTCTATTGACCTTAGCTGTTGTGACGGCTAGCAGTGTAGGATGCGCTAGTCGTTGCCGGAATTTGTTCCGTCGCGGATCGCCTTGCTTGGGAACCGCGAGAGTCGCTCCCGCGATGCTCGCTGGTCCGATGGCAATCGCTTCCCCGGTTCGAGTGCCCGCTCCTGGG
>JAADIN010000224.1 GCA_013151315.1 Planctomycetota bacterium
CTGAGTTCCGAGCCAACCGATACTGCTCTCGACTCCGAGGGCCTCTACCTCGGTGAGTGGAGTCGTTCGATCGATGATCGGTTTCGGCTTTCCTTGCCAGTGGAATGGGTGCCAGGGTTGACTGACGAGTTAGGGCAGTGCGTACTTGCCAAGGAACGACCTGGGTGTGTCAGCGTTTGGAACAGCCAACAGTGGGAGTCTTGGCTGGCTGACGGGGTCGACCTCGTCAGGAGCAAGATTCGTAGCGGGCGGTTGGCAGGTCGGTTGGATCAGGTTCAAAGGTTGGGCCGATTGCTTTCGACTCGTCATCGCAGCGTCCCCATCGCTGGGCGTGGCCGATTGGCGATTCCCGATAGCTTTCGGGAATTCCTGGAAGTCGAGCCGGGCGAAAACGTGATGGTCGTCGGTGCGGCCGTCTGCGTCGAGATTTGGCAGCCGCGACGTTGGAGCGAACATATTGGCCAACAGATGCCGGAGTTTAGAGAGCTCCTCGATCAACTGGCCGACTAAGAAAAATTGAAACGAAGCATTGGAACCAAGAAGAACTATGCCGCCATGTCCAGTCGGCACGAGAGCCTGTTATTACCCGTCCGTTGTCACCCGGTTCGGGATGCAAGTCGATTTTGGAAGGGCTATCAACTATTGCGGGCTGGACATGGCTTTTTAAGTGGCCGGTTGCTGTGCTACAAACAGGACATTGAAACGGGAGACGGGTCTAATATTGACCAAACTCAAGACCGTCGCTGTCCCGTTTATGCGCTCAGTGTGTAGGGTGCATGCGTAGGGTGCATAACCGTCACTTCAATTTTATCGCCCGCGTATCCCGTGGTACTCCAACGGCATCTCGTAGTCTTTCCGCAGCGGGTGGCCGACCCAGTCTTCGGGGCAGAGGATTCTTCGCAGATAAGGGTGGTCGGTAAAATGGACGCCTAGCAGGTCGTAGACTTCGCGTTCGTGCCAGTCGGCGGTGCTCCAGATTCCGGAAACCGACGGCACCTGGGGCAATTTCCCTGCTTCGTCGTCCCGCCAGCGGGGCAACATTACCTTGAGCACCAAGCTGTGCTTGTGCTTCATGCTGAAGAGGTGATAAACCAATTCGAGATGCGGTTGCCAAGTTGCCTTGGCTGCTTTCTTTTCGTCGGTGTGCAAATAATCAACCGCTGTGACACTGTTGAGGTAGTCAAAAGCCAAGCTAGGCTCTTCACGCAAATGCGTACAGATTTCGAGAATCCCATCAGGAGCAATCTCAATCCATGGATCGATATTCTCAAGATTGGCACCGGTGATCTGGTCGCCAAACTTTTGCTTCAACTGATCGACAAGGGTTGGTTCGCTCATGGGAGAGGGTGTTAGTAGTTAGGCGTTAGTGTTTAGTAGCTAGGAAATTAGCCGGCGATCTGACAGATCGCCGTAGGAATTTAGAAACTCGTGGGGGAAAGAATCGACCCCGCAGCACGAGTTGGTGGTTCGCTGCTATGCGGCGGCGCGCGAGGCACCACTTCGCCACGTTGGCTGCTCACGGTGCGAACCCAGTCGAGATCACCACGTCTCCAGACATAGGCAAAACCAACTAACAGCACCGCAAAGAAAACGCCGATGTCGGCAAAAGAGGTCAACGCTATTTTTTTTGCCGTGCCCTGAAGCACTTCGCCAGCGGTCAAGCCCCCTTCAGCGACCACAGGCAACTGCGGGTTGGTGACTCCCAGCTCCTGAAGCCGATTGACTGCCACCGGCGACAGCTTTTCCGAGCCATCGGCTTCGGTGGCCACGATTGCCATGTTCGGCGACGTGAGCTCGACCGATTTCCCAAAGACGGTCGCCCAAGGAAAGAAAAACGCGATCTCGACATCAAAAATAATGAACAGCAAAGCGATCACATAGAATCGCAAATCAAACTGCACAAAGCTCGACCCGATCGTCGGCTCGCCGCACTCGTAGACTTCCAGCTTTTCCTCGCTAGGAAGATTTGGGCGCGTCAATCGACCAATCACCAGATTCGCAAACAGAAAAACTGCCGCGACCGCGGCAAAAAGTGCCAAGTAAGCCACGATTGCTGTGGGAGTAGCCATGGGAAAGATATTTGATTTTAGATGTTTGATGTTTGATGTGGGTCGTACATTTTACTGACTCTCGACCCTGGACTCGGGTCCCTCGACTGTTTCACTGATTTGGTCCGCCGTGGACGGGCTCGGTAATGACTTTTGACTGAGAAATAGCGGTCGGATTGAGCGTCGAACGACCCCAAGCAATATCAGTCGGCAAACGCGAGAAGTCGACAATGCAACCATCGCGGCTGTAACAACTTAGGTCGTGCGTGGCACCCATGAAGATGCAATCGACCGGACAAGGCTCGACACACAACGCGCAAAACATGCACTTGCTGTAGTCGATCGTATAGCCGGTAATCTTGAATCCCTTGCTACCTTCGACTTTTTCTTTGCCGATATAGATGCAATCGACAGGGCAAGCCTTGGCACACTGGTCGCACGAGATGCAAGTGGTGAGATCGAAGCGATGGAAGCCCCGATAGCGAGCCGAGACGGGCACCGGCAACTCGGGGTACTCAAAGTGCTCAGTAAATGTCTTTCGCTCGGGCCGATAGGTCTTGATCGCGGTCCTCAGCGTCACCCACAATCCGTAGACCACCGTGAAAACCGCTTCGAAAACATTACCAAGCCAGGGAAAAACTCGTTTGAGCCAACGGATCATTTTTGAATTTGGTCCTCTCTCTCGACCAACCAATTCGGCAGACTTTTATCGGGTGCAGATGAAACCGTGGATTATAGAGAGCCCGCGCCGCGCCGCAACCGCCTTTGTGCGTTTCTGGAGAGGCATTCATTTTTTGAGCGACTCTCCCTCTGGCAATTCAGGCTTTGGCAATCCAGAAGAATTGGAGTGCGCGGCTGTACTGGTAACCCAACGTGTAAGCGAGATATGGGGTTGCTCGTAACATCCCTCGCTTACGCGTCGGGATACGATTTATCTGTTTCGATCCTTCGCTTTTGCACAAACTGCCCCGGAAGGCCCTCCTGAGAGAGAGAAAAAACAGACAATTTGATCCTCCTAGGCGTCATTCTTGGAGAATTTTGTGCAGCTTAACTCTAGGCGAGCGAGTCGAGCTTTCCGACCGCCAGAAAAACGCCTAAGGTGTTTTATAACAAACACTTAAGGCTTACAACGAATGCCAGCTTTGGACTGATACCAGGACTGGCAAACCAGGCAGCATGGGGGTGACAGACCGAATGTCATACCAAACCGACTCAAAAAGCGAAAAAAACGGCTCCGCGGCCTACCCCCTTTGCTTGACTCTCCCCGGTGACCACGTAGAGTGAATTAGAGGGGCTGAGTATCCGCCTCCCAGCCTGATCCTATCTACCGGCTTCAAAACAGGTTAGATCGGATCGCGCGAGCATATAGAACTGGAGATCGGCACTAGTCAAGGGAAGTCGCCGGCCACTGCGTACGAAGGAATCGCTCTATGTTGGTCCTATCACGAAAAAAGAACGAAAGCATTATCATCAATGATGATATTACGATCGTTGTCGTAGAAATTCGAGGCGACAAGGTCCGTCTGGGAATCGAAGCTCCCAAAGAAGTACCGGTCCATCGCAACGAAGTGTACGATGCAATCCGTCGTAGCCAGCAACTACCTAGCGAGCAAGCTTGCGAACCAGACGCCAGCAGCGCCGCCGAATAAGCGCTCCCACGCTTCCCACGACGGTTACTGCTAGAGCTCGGCTTTGTCTTTGCGATGCTTCTTCAAGAGCCATCTTGACGATTTGGCCTGTTGTCGTAACCCTGTAGAGTTCAGCGACAGCTTGCCGGTTGCAGAATCGGCTCGCTCGCAGAATCGGTTGCCCACCGTATCGGGCCCCTTCGTCTAGCGGTCTAGGACTCCGGCCTTTCACGCCGGCAACACGGGTTCGAGTCCCGTAGGGGTCACTTTTGCATGAATCGATGGTCTCCACGACCATCTGCGCTGACGCTACCACCATCTGCGCTGACGCTACCACGACCATTTGCGCTGGCGTCGATGGCCTATCCCTACGATAGGCGCGGATACTCCGCCGCCACGCTTGCGGGTGCTTCGCTTCCGCGAACGGGTCGCCGTGGCTGCCCTTCTCTGTCCACGCTGGCGTGCGCCCTCTCGGGGCGACTCGTCACCATACTCACCAAAATCCGATGATTGTTCTGGGCCTAACATAAATACTTCTCTCCCATTGCGTCCTTGCTAACGGTTTGTGTTGAGCCGGAACATCGATCTCCATTGCCGATGCCCAACCTCCGCTTTTTCAAAAGCGGAACCATGGGGACGTTTGCGACTTCCCAATGCAACACTCGTGCCGGTTCTAATGACGCCTCATGGCATCGTTGGTTTTGTTACGACAACAGGCTTGTGCTCCTAAGTGGAAAGCGTCCTCCTCCCGTACTTTCCTGCGGTTTCCCGCCTTCTACCTCATCAGAAGGATCGAGTAGCCTCGTCGAAATTAAAAAAACAAACCGATATTTTTGATCACGCCCAGGTACCGCACTCCCGCCGAACTCACCGAATCGGTGATTTTTACCTCGGCTTGCTATAACGCATTGGGCAGCAAGGACTTACCTTGCCGTGCCCTCTCGAAACCGGCGCAGTCGATCACTTTTTTTCCAGAAAACGGGGTCGGTAAAGAATCGTAAAGCGTTGTCAAATAATGCTTTACGAGCGCGCATCACAAAAACAGGGAGGCTCTTTCACCAAAATGGTGAGATTTGGCTCCCGCGCACTTTTCGATGGAACTCGTATAAAAAGCCCAACCAACGGCCACGACACCGCACTGCCCTCCGAGCGCGCCATGCCCCAAAGGCACAGGCAGACTGAGGCTAACCGCCACACACGACCAAGCGCAAAGACTGAATATGCGACTACACAGACAGGCTCTTTGAGGCCTGCTCGATTGCAAATAAGTTGTTCTTCGAGGGTTGGTTTACATGGGTCTACTCGGACAAAAAACAGGAATGGAAAGTGGGGATGGAAGGGCCGGTGGCTCTGGGCAACCTGCCCTTCCCAAAAGGGTTTCTGTGAATTGATCGCGCGCAGCACCATGGTTGGAAACTGCGAACCGGGAGATGAGCCGTTTTGAGAATGGTTGGAAGAGCGTATAAACCAACGCTTGGATTGCGTAGCGGTCAGCTCGACTGAAATCGGAGCATTAGTCTGTCGCCTTGAAGGCCAAGGATTCACCGGCCAGATTGTCGGTAATGAAAAGGTTGCCACTATCCCAGTGCAACCCACGTGCCAAAACCGAGCCTTTCGGAGGGAATGAGCCCAACTGCCCCCTGGGCACGGCTTCTGAAAACTGCCAAAATGGCACTCAGAAGATCGAGGAGATTTCAAGCAACTTTTGAGGGATGGCCCCATAACTCAGGAAACTAAGGGGGAAACAGTCGTTTCTGCTCCAGCAGCCCATCTTGGCACGACGCTTGCGACTGGAGTCCCTCACACATCTTTCACCCTGCCAAAACTGACTTAGCAGCGGTTCTGCAGCTTCGCTGCTCACCGCGACCCTTCCCACCTGACCGAATCAATTCACGCAGTTCAATTCACATAGAGGAGTCAAACGTGCCCAAGCAAATGGTTTTTGAGGACGATGCACGCAAACCACTGGCCGCAGGGGTCGGCAAGCTCGCCCGAGCAGTCCGCAGTACCTTGGGCCCTCGGGGCCGAAACGCCGTGCTCGACAAAGGTTGGGGCTCTCCCAAGGTGACCAAAGACGGCGTGACCGTTGCCGAGGACATCGAGCTGGACGATCTCTAGGTGCTCAGCTAGTCAAAGAGGCCGCAAGCAAGACCAACGACGTCGCTGGCGACGGTACGACCACGGCCACAGTGCTGGCCGAGGGAATCTTCCGCGAAGGCTTGAAGATGCTTGCCGCCGGTGCCGATGCCATGGCACTCAGCCGAGGCATTGCCAAAGCAGTCGAAGCAGTTTCGGCAGCCATCGCCAAGATGGCCGAGCCAGTCGAAGTGAAAAGCAAGAAAAGCCTGCAACAAGTCGCCAC